>NZ_JBFHGM010000133.1:0-13498 GCF_041583095.1 Draconibacterium sp. | reverse complement strand
GAATGCCACCATTATTTGCGGAGTTACTTTGGGCGAATATTGTATGGTTGGTGCCGGTGCTGTTGTAACAAAAGATATCCCGCCTTTCGCTTTGGTTACAGGAGTCCCTGCCAAACAAACGGGGTGGGTAAGCCGTAGTGGAGAGATTTTGGGTGATGATTTAACTTGCCCCAAAACCGGAGAAAAGTATTGTCTTGAAGACGAAGAACTGAAACTTATCGAAAATGAGTAATAAAGAAGAACTCTTACAAAAAATAGCCGACAAAGAACTTACAGTTGGTGTAATTGGACTTGGTTATGTTGGGCTTCCTCTGGCAGTATGTTTTGCAGCAAAAAAGGTAAAAGTTTTGGGTTTCGATACTTCTTCAGAAAGAGTTAGTAAGCTTAATTCGGGCGATAATTATATCTCAGATATTGATGATAATAAGCTGGCTTCGCTTGTACAGCAAGAAAGATTTAATGCTACAAATGATTTTGCGCTCTTAGGCGAGTGTAATGCGATCTTTATTTGCGTTCCAACACCGCTGGATAAATTCAAAAAGCCTGAAATGTCCTTTATTGAAAACGCCTGCGGGCAAATTGGAGCGAATTTGCAGCCCGGAACATTTATTAGTTTGGAAAGCACAACTTACCCCACTACTACCGAGGAATTTGTTTTACCTATTCTCGAAAAAGAATCGAAGTTAAAGGAAGGAGAAGATTTTTGGTTGGCTTATTCGCCCGAGCGGGTTGATCCGGGAAACAAGGAATATTCAACACAGAATACACCAAAAGTTTTGGGTGCCATAAGCAACGATGGACTAGAGATCGGGAAAGCCATTTACTCGATTGCTGTTGAAGAACTTTATCCCGTGAGTTCGCCACGTATTGCCGAAATGGTAAAAATTCTGGAGAACACCTATCGTTTGGTAAATATCAGCCTGATCAACGAATTGGCTTTATTGGCCGGAAAAATGGATATTAACATTTGGGAAGTGATTGATGCTGCAGCAACAAAACCATTCGGCTTTCAGCCCTTTTATCCGGGCCCGGGAATAGGTGGGCATTGTATTCCGCTTGATCCTTTTTACCTGGAGCACATTGCCCGGAAATTTAATTTCGATTTGTCGATGATTCATACAGCAGGGCACATCGATTTGCTTATGGCGCACCGAATGACCGTTAAAATAACATCGGCACTCAACCGGCAGAAAAAAGCTATTAACGGCAGCAAAATATTGTTTTTGGGTGTGGCTTACAAACCGGATATCAATGACGAGCGCGAATCGCCGGCATTAAAAATTATGGAGGAAGTAGAAAACAAAGGAGGAGAGGTGAGTTACCACGATCCTTATATTTCTGCGGTTACTTTAGGAAGTGGAAGTCGGTTTGAATCGCGTGAAATGGCAGAACCTGTTTTGGCAGCTGCCGACTGTGTGGTTATTACAACCAATCATAAATCATTCGATGCCGATTTTATTGAGAAGAATTCAAAATTGATCGTCGATCTGCGTAATGTGATAAAGGAAGCTTCGGATAAGGTTTATAAATTATAATTAAACACAAAGTTGCAAAGACATTAAGAGAAAACTTTGTGACTTGGTGTCTTTGTGTTGAAACAATGAAAAGATTTGCATTAATAGGAGCTGCAGGATTTGTAGCCGAACGACATATAAGGGCGATTAAAGAAACCGGTAATGAGCTGGTTTGTGCCATGGATATCTTTGATGTAATGGGCCGAATGGACAGCTATTTTCCCGAAGCTGAGTTTTTTATTTCGGAGAAAGAACTTGTGCAGTATCTTCAGCAGTCAAAAGCAAAAGGTGAGCAGGTAGATTACATTAGCATCTGCTCGCCCAACTATCTTCACATAAAACATATTGAGCTGGCCTTAAAAAACGGATGCGATGTAATTTGTGAAAAGCCATTGGTAATTGATTCAAAAGATTTGGAAAAAATTAAAGAATGGGAAGCTGACAGTGGAAAGAAAGTCAACGCCATCTTGCAACTTCGTCATCATCCGGCCATTCTGAGATTGAAAAAGGATATCGAACAATCGGGCAAGGACTTTTTTGATATCGATTTGAAATACATCACTTCGCGGGGCAAGTGGTATTTCAAAAGCTGGAAAGGAGATGTTGATAAATCCGGGGGAATTGCTACAAACATTGGAATCCATTTTTTCGATATGCTTATATGGATTTTTGGGGAGGTGCAGAAAAATAATGTATCGGTTTATGAAGCTACCACAGCATCAGGTGAGCTTGTTCTTGAAAAAGCAAAAGTCAACTGGTTTTTAAGTCTGGATGCCTACGACCTGCCTGAAGTTGCAACAAAAGCCGGTAAACGGACTTATCGCTCCATAAAAGTAGATGGTAAGGAAGTGGAGTTTAGCGAAGGGTTTACCGATTTGCATACTGTAACCTATCAGGAAATTCTAACCGGCAATGGTTTTGGGGTTGAGGATGCACGTGGGAGTCTGGATTTAATTGCGCTTATACGAAGCATAAGGTAAGTCACAGGTACATTAAACCAGATCTTTTGCACTCAATAAATAATAAGCACAAGTGGAAAAATAGTTCCGAAGTACAGGGATGTCTGCAAGGACCTTATTTTGTTTTCGTGGCTGAAGATTAAACTTAACTTCGTAGTTAGGATTTATAAAAAACAAAGTTCTGTCAAGTATTTCGAAATCATTTTCTTTTACAATGTTTTCAAACCTTTCAATGGAAATGCCTGTTTCCTTTATTTCTAATAGTTCGTTGATTCTTGATTCTGGTTCGCCAAATAATTTCAAAACTCCTTTATATAAGGGTATGGGCAACAGGTGAATATACGGCATTTTTGAAAGAATCCGATTCTGACAAATTTGCTGATGTCCTCCAAAGGGATTTTGCCAGGGCGGAAAACCAAAGAAAACGATGGTTTTGGCATGAAAGCAAGATTTGAAATAGGACATAAAATATTCCTGATTAGGGATGTGTTCAATTACGTCGCGAAGAATAATCAGATCAAATTTTCCCAAATCATTCCGGTTGTAAATATTATCAGCAATAAGCGTTAGGTTTGCCCGATTTTTATGTGTCGAATAAAATTCCTTTGCCTTTTCGATTTTCCCTTTCGACAGGTCGATACCGGTTACCTTAAAGCCCATATCCACAAAGGGAAGAAGGTTGCCTCCCTCGCCACATCCGATTTCCAGAACGGTTGATTCGGTGCCAGGCTGCAGCAACTCCTTAATATAGGGGATAACGTATTTCCGGGTGGTGTAGGCTTGCTCGTTAAAGTACTGCCATTTATCTCTGTGTCGTTTCTGCATGTTTTTTGGGTTTGGGTAACAGCCCTCCGTTATTTTTAATGTTTATTGCAAGGAAGGCGAGAGCAAGGATTATAAAAACGATTGAACTCGCATACGATATTTTAGTCCCGAGATAGTATGATTGAGGCTCGAACTTAAACTCGATGGTATGCTCGCCTGCCGGAACCGACATGGCCCTCAATACATAATTAACCCTGAAATAGGGTGCTTCTTTACCATCGATGTACGCATTCCATCCTTTGTCGTAATACACCTCTGAGAATACGGTTAGTTGCTCGGAGCTGGAGTTAAAGGCATATTTCAGGTAATTCGGATCACTAACCAGCAACTCAATGCTTCCGTTTTTCTGATAGGTTTTGCCCGAAACATATTGTTCGAATCGTTGGTCGATTACTGCTTTATCAGCAGGGTTGATTTCGCTTATTGCATCGATTTCGGCATCGGCGTTTTCAACCACTTCGTAGTTGTTAACAAACCAGGCGTTGCCCAATGGTTCCGGATCTTTTACCGGTGCTCCGTTCGGGTTTATTATCAGGTATTTGGTGTTCAGCATTTTTAGTGCAGGAGTGCTGTTAAACAGCATGCTGACTTGATCGGGAGCCAGACCATTGTTCAGCATTCTGCTCATACTTTGAATCTCTGGTGAGATATGGTAATCAATTAATTCCTGGTAACGTTTTAGTTTTGCTGCATGGTATCCGCCAATGGATTTGTGGAAGTACGAGGTAGATGCATCGGTAAACGGATTCACAGTAAGGTTCAGCACACGGTAGGAAAGCGCGTCATCCTGAAGAATCAACTCATCAGCTTTCGACAGCGTGTACGGATTATTCATTTGGCGTTTGGCCACAAAACTATCGTTGTTCAGGTAGCGTTTGTTGGTAGGCCACATATCAGCCATTATTAAAACAATCCATAATGCCAGTGCATATTCTGCCTTTAATTTCTTTTTCCAGAAAGCCCATAAAACACCGGCTGCCAGTGCTACAAAAATAAAGGTTCGGAAGGCATCTTTTTGTGCCACCATTTTCCGGTCGGCTTGCAGGGCATCTAAAAGTTGTTCCGGCCATCCGGCTTGCAGTAGACGGGCATCGGAAGCAGCTGTAAAATCACCTGCCAAACCCGGAATAACTGCAAAAGCAAGCGATAAACCACCGGCAATAGCAAAGGAATACAATAAAGCTTTATTAAAAACCTTATCTGAAACTTCGCGTTTATAAACCTTCGAAATAGCCATCACCCCCATAAAAGCCATAGCAAATTGCTGGATAACAATAATGTTTTTCACATCGCGGAACTTGTTGTAAAGCGGGAAGTAATCGATCATCAGGTTCGAAAGCGAAGGAAAATATTTCCCCAGCGAAAGGGCAAATGAAACCACTACCGTTGCTACAATCCACCATTTGTCTTTTCCTTTTACTATGAATAAGCCAAAAACAAAGAGGAAGCATAAAACAGCACCAAAATAAAACGGTCCGCCGGCAATGGGTTGGCTGCCCCAGTACAAAGGCAGGTTGTTGGCAATACGTAAGGCATTTTGTTTGTTTTGTCCGCGGGCCAGCAAATCATATACCTGAGAGTTTTCTCCCAAGGGCTCGGCCATGCTACCTCCCTTCAGCCGAGGGATAAAGGCGGTGAGAGCTTCACCCACATCGTAGCTGTAATCCAGTATATAATCGCGGTCTAAACCATCCGATTTTTTATGCAGATCACTGGTTAATTCTGATTTCCCACGGATAGTATCTTTGCTGTATTCGTAGATAGGCCATAAAGTAGAAATATTCATTCCAATGGCCAGCACAGCAGCAGCTGCCAGTATTCCTGAGCTTTTCAGAAAGGGGATGATCGCTTTTTCGCGTACGGCATAAATAAAATATACAATGGCGATAATCAGTACCATTATGCCTGCATAGTAAGTCATTTGCAGGTGGTTGGCAGCAATCATCCACGAAAGGGCCAGGGTGCTGATAAGTGCTCCAGCCAAACGTTTGTTTTTATAAGCCAGAATAATTCCTGCAATTAATAACGAGATATAAGTGATGGTGAGGCTTTTACTATTGTGCCCGGCTTCGAATACCACAAAAAAGAATGAGGTAAAGCCATAAGCTAATGCCCCTGCCAAACTGAGCCAGGGATTTACACCTAGCAAAATTAACATCAGGTAAAACAAACTTAAAAAGAGCAGGTGATAACTCACCGGACGTGGAATTTTTAAAACTACATCGATTATTTTTTTGCTAAGGTTGCCATTATAAATGGTTGTAATTAAATAGGTAGGCATACCCGAAAACATTGTGCTGGTCCAGAATGTATTTTCTCCGGTTTCTTTTTTGAAATCAACAATCTCTTTCGACATCCCTTTGTAATGGATTATGTCGGATTGTTGTACAACTTTACCTTCAAAAACGGGTGCGAAATATATTGCAGAGGTAATAAAAAGTAAAACTACCGGAAGAATGTAACTAACAATTTTTTTATTCATTGAGACGGGCATTTGATTGTAGAGCAAATATAACCATTGAATTGAGTACAACAATATTTTTACCGCTGCATCAAGTTATTATCTCGCATTATCGGTTCATACATAAATGGTGAGTTATTTTCTATTCTGGTGATTTATTCAAATTGATTCTAAACGGCATTTTTCATAATTTGCACTAACGTTAAGAACCAGGCTCGGTTAATCCTTTAAATCAACAATTTTCAATAAAAAGTTAAGATTTAATAACCGATCGGCTCACATGCCATGAGGTGGTGTGTACACCGGCCTATACTATGCCGGCGATAAAGAGGCCGCCCACAGCTTCGTAAACTTACAGGCGGCCCACAGTTAACAACGAATTTCTTCGTTATTGTAAACGCCAAATGTAATTAAAATGGCAACATTAAATGAAAAGGAAAGTCGTGATTTTGTATCGCAAATGATTGTAATGGTCAGGCAAAATGCAGGTTTGCTCACCGATGCAGGCTTCGATCCTACCGCAAGAATCGAAACTTTGCAGGGCGAATTGCTAACTGCCGACGATGCCGAGGGTGAACAACAAAAAGCCCAGGCCGCTGCACTCGACGCTACAAAACTGGCCAACGAAACTTTGAAGTTGGCTTACGACGACGCCTCAGCCATTGTAAACCTGATAGAAGGTTTGCTGGGAAAAGATCACAGCCTGGTGCATAAGTTGCGCCAGTTGCGCAAAAAGTAAAAGCGCTGTTAAAAATGAATTCCGCCCTGATTCCGGGGCGGAATTTTTTGTTCATCTTGCTCTTGCTTCACAACTCTCCTCAGAAGATAACGCTTCGCTACCATCAGATTAAGTCGCTCTTCCGCCCGATACTGAAAATCTTCCGTAAGATTATCCTTCCAAAACGTCAGATAGTCATCATCTTCCATAAGATAGCCTCCATCTTTCATAAGATAGCCTTCATCTGACAGAAGATAATCGTAAAAAACCATCAGCGCAAGACCATCTTTCGTAAGATAATGAAACGCTGATAGCAGATAGCCTTTCGCTGGCATAAGATAGCGGCTGTCTGGCGTAAGATGGAGATGATCTTCTAAAAGATAATCGTTCGCTGACGGAAGATGATGATGATCTTTTAGTGGGTAATTGCTCTGGAAGCCTCTTTTGGTGTGGGATTTTGGGAGATAATCTGTCAAAAAGGTTTGTTGGGTAACAGATTATAAAATTTGCAGAGTCTGTTACCCATCATTTGTACCAGGACTTTTATTCTAATTGCTTTTACTATTTTTGGAATCTTCATATTTACCTAATGGGAATTATTATAAAACAATCAATAAGAGGGGCAATCTGGTCGTATCTGGGTGTAGGAGTTGGTTTTATCACCACCGCTTATCTATATCCGAATTACCTGACACCCGAGATTGTTGGATTATTTGCATTGTTAACAGCTTGGTCTGGCTTGTTTGCACAGTTTTCTTCCCTTGGATTTCATGGGGTAACTGCCCGTTTGTTTCCGAGGTTTCGTAATAACGAAAATGGGCACAATGGCTATATATTTATTGCTTTTATAGTAATGCTCATCGGTTTCGTATTATTTCTGATTGCTTTTTTATTTTTACGTCCCTGGCTAGTGGAAAGCAACCTCGAAAAATCGGCCCTGTTTGCCGACTATGTTGATTTACTGGTGCCCTTAACCTTTCTGGCGCTACTTTTTACCTTTCTCGATGGTTTTAATAAAATGTTGTACAATGCAGTATTAGGTGCATTCCTGACCGAATTTGTACAACGAGTCTCCATTTTGCTGATACTTCTTTTTTACATCATTGGGTGGTTAACTCTACATGGCCTGATCCTAGCTTATGCAGGGGCTATTGGTTTAAAAGGAGCTTTTATCTTTTTTTTCCTTTTGTTTCGGAAAGAACTCAACTTTAAACCGAAGCTCAACTTTGTGGATCAAAGCCTGAAGCGTGAGATGCTTAGCGTAGCCGTTTACAGTATTTTAACTGGTATAGGCGGCAGTATTGTTTTTCAAATTGATAAAATTGTTATCAATCAGGTAATGGGATTGACTGCTACGGGGGTGTATACGATTGCTTTCTTTTTTGGAACTTTGGTTATGATTCCCTCTCGTACGTTATTGAAAATTTCATCTACGGTCATCGCGGAAGCATGGAAAAAAAATGATATTAAGGCGATTGATGAGAATTACCATAAAAGTTGCTTAAATCAATTCATAATTGCTGCTTTTTTATTCGGTGGAATATGGATTAATATAGATAATATCATAATAATCCTTGGATCGCAATATCATTCTGGGAAGTGGGTTATATTCTTTATAGGCTTAGGTTTTCTGATAGACATGGGGACAGGGACCAATGGTATAATTATTATCTTATCGAAATATTATAAAGTGTCGCTTTTATTTTTGTTGGTTATGGTAGTCACAGTGTTTTTATCAATGTATTTATTGATTCCGATATGGGGAATTACCGGAGCGGCCATTGCAATTGCAATCGCTTTTCTTGTAAATAATTTCATGCGTTGGCTATTCCTAAAGGTGAAATTTAAAATGCAACCATTTTCTTTCGTCTTTATTAAAGTTCTGTTAGTATTTTTTGTTGCATACTTAATTTCAATGCTAATACCATCTCTTTCTCTTATAATGGATATATTTGTTCGAAGTTCTGTTTTCACAATTATATTCGGACTCCTCAGCTACTTTTTAAATGTTTCTAAAGAAATTAACAATATACTGCATGTTATATTGAACAGGATTAACTTTAAAAACTAATTTCAGCAATTAAAATTTGAAAAAAGTTATTTGAACGGACCAACGTTATAATTGTTAGTTAAAACTAAGAGAATTAAGCAAATGAAATGTATTTATAGCCTTTTTTTGAGATGGAAGCACGTTTTCGTTTCGCGTTTACACCAAAAAAGAATAAATGATGGTACGGTATCAGAACAGGAAGAAATATATGATGATAGTTTCTACCGAAAATTTTCAACTCAACAGAAAATAGAAAATTCACATATCATCTTTCCTATTATTGAAGAATACATACCTATTAAAAGAGTTATTGATGTTGGATGTGGCGTAGGAGCGTGGTCTAAATATTTCTGCGATAAAAATGTTTATGTTAAAGGCTATGATTTTGATTGGGTGCCGGAACAGTACATGGCGGTTCCAAAGGACGGTTATTTTGTTTCATGCGATTTGAATGAAAGGTTGGTTGCGTCAGAAAAGTTTGATTTGGTCATTAATCTTGAGGTTGCTGAGCATTTGAAACCCGAAAGAGCAGAAACTTTAATTGAAGATCTGGCTAAGTTGGGTGATGTTGTTCTTTTCTCTGCTGCAATACCATATCAAGGAGGAGATGGGCATCTAAATGAACAGTTTCCAGAATATTGGGGGAAGTTATTTGCACAAAATAATATGTCACCGATCGACATTATTCGCCCCAAAATCTGGAGAAACGAAAATATTGCGCAAACATGGGTAAAGCAAAACCTAATTTTATTTGTCAGGAATGAACTTGTAGATAAATTCCCGAAAGAATTTCATGCAGATCCTAATTGTTTAACAAGGTTGTTTTTTTTGAGATTCTTGAAGATCAGAAAGCGAATTAAAAGCTGGAGGCTAATTTTATGATGAGGAATATCTTTATAGGAACTTACATCGAGAAACTTTGGATTTATAAATTTGTGTTTGCGGGATACAGTAAGTTGAAGTTTTTATACCGTGATTACCTGATTTCAGATAGAAAAGCTATTACAATTAGATTCCGAAGGGCGTTTGGTTACACTTTAGACATAGAGAATCCAAAAACACTAAATGAGAAAATCCAGTGGTTAAAGCTGTATGACAGGACAAATCTTCATACTCGTTGCGCCGATAAATATAAGGTGCGTGAGTATGTTAAAAGTAAAATTGGTGAATCGTATCTGGTTCCTTTAGTATTTGAGACCAAAAATGTAAGAGATTTGATACCGGATAACTTCCCTGATTATCCCGTTATTATAAAAACAAACCATGATAGTTCGGGAGGAGTTATTGTTCGTAATAAAGCTGAAACAGATTGGAAAAGACTTCAAAAACACTTCAAAAAATTACTGAAAAGCAATTATTACTACAAAAGTAATGAGTGGCAGTACAAAAACATTGAACGACGATTGGTCGTAGAGAAATTATTGGTGCGTAAAGATGGAGGAGTGCCATATGATTATAAAGTGCACTGTTTTAACAATAAAGCTATAACCATACAGGTTGACATTGATAGAAGTGGAGAGCACAAGCGTAACTGGTATTCTTCCAGTTGGAAACGAGAACCTTTTTGGTGGTCATCACTTAAGTCAGGTGGAAAAAGAACAGACCCTGCGAAGTGGGAGGTTGATAAGCCTGAATGTTTGCCGGAGTTAATTCGTCTCTCTGAAATATTGTCTCAGGAATTTATTTATGTTAGGGCGGATTGGTACATTGTCGATAATCGGATTTATTTTGGAGAACTTTCTTTTCATCACGATGGGGGACTTCATCCTATTTGGCCTAAAGAATGGGACTACAAATTAGGTCAGTTATTAAAATTACCGATAGATGAATCAAGGGATTAAGCAAAAAATATTGTTTGTAATTCCATCGCTCGCTGGAGGTGGGGCGGAGCGGGTGATTACTCATTTGTCCAATCATATTAATAGGGATAAATATATTCCAGAGCTACTACTCATTTACGATACAGAGCACATATTGCTTAAAAACCTTAAGAAAGACATTAAGATTACCAACCTTTATATACCTACAAGCAAAAAATACTTTTTTCTGCATACCCTCGTTGCGATAATGCGCCAAAAGCCTGATATTGTTTTTATGGGAATGAGTGGAATAAATGTTCTTATTGCCCCGTTTATCCCATTTCTTAAACGGATAAAGTGGATTGCCAGAGAAACAAACACGGTAAGTATACATGTGCAAAACAAGCGCATGCTATTTTTGTATCGAAACTTTTATAAAAACTATAATCGTATCATTGCTCAGTGTGATGATATGAAGTTAGATTTAGTCGCTAATTTTAATATCCCTGATGATAAAATCAGGGTAATTAATAATCCAATTGATACGGAATTTATAAACCATCAGTTAAGCAGTCAGAAATCTGTGTTGTTTCCATCAGGACGAATTAATCTGCTGGCCTGTGGCCGCCTGGTGCCACAAAAAGGATTTGACTTATTATTAAGGGCTTTCGCTAAAATAAACGAGCGGGAGAGATTTTTCGTGACAATAATAGGAGATACTCAGAATAATGGCTATAAAAGTGAATTGGAAGGTTTGATACAATCTCTTGGACTGAATGATTTGGTCAATTTGGCTGGTTACCAATCGAACGTATATCATTGGTATCAGCAAGCAGATATATTTGTGCTTAGCAGTAGGTACGAGGGCTTCCCCAATGCAGTTCTGGAAGCACTTTACTGTGGCACTCCTGTTTTGGCGAATCGGTGTAAAGGAGGAGTTGATGAGATAATAAAAGATGGGAAAAATGGATACCTGTTTGATTTTTCTCAGGAAAACTTCGAAGAAAAGCTAAAAAAAGTACTATTGTCTGATTTCGATCGAGAGCAAATTCGTCAGGATGCTAAGCATCGCTTTGATGTATCAGTCATTATGGCAAAGTACGAAGAAATAATAGGAGCAGTATAATAATCGATATACTTTCTTTAGTCATTTTCTTAATAAAATCTGCTAGTTGGTTTTATATCTTGCTCGGTTTCAATTCATCAATTATATTGGTCAGAGCATTAATCCTATTATTTTCATGGAAGAGTTCAAGAATTCTGGCTCTTGGGCTTAAACGATCGTTGCGTTTGATTGCTCTAGTTACAGCTTCTTTAGCTTCACGAACATCTTTCTTCTTTATCACAAAACCTGTTTCTCCAATAGCCAAAGGAATGCCGTTTACTTCGCTGCCAACAGGGATACAGCCACAAAGCATTGCTTCGCATAGTGTATTTGGTAAGCCTTCGCTCATGGACAGTTGAGTAAATACTTTATGTGTAGAGAACAATTCTCTTAATGAATCCTGCGAAACAAAACTCAATATATTAACATTGGGTGGTACTTTTATTTGCATTTCTTCCAGTAAGGGCATGGCTACTCCAACTAAAGTAAAGTTTAGCTCAGGCATATTTTCAGCAAGCATTAAAAAGATGTCGTGTCCTTTACGGAGAAAAACTTTTTCATCATAACAGACTCCAACTGTTATTACATCGCCTTTCTGAGGTAAGTCTAATCTTCGCCAATAGTGTTCGTTATATCCCGTTGGTACTGTCTTAACAATACCATTGGTTTTTCGAACAAAATTCATAAAACCTTGTGGTTCTCCTTTGGGATTAATATAATAATTCATAGAGTTGATTAAAGAGTCATCAACAGGTAAAATATAATCACCAAAGCGATATGAAAGCTTTCCTAATAGAGCTCTAAGATTCTTTTTGTAAAACAAGCCAAATTTAATTTGAGGTATAGAGACAGCATCATATCCGCCAATTATCAATAACGTTTTTTTATTGAATATTTTTGCAAAAAATACAGGCCAGAATGACTGATAACCAGCAAACCAGGTGAAAAAAACATCGAACTTTCGATAATTAATTGCTAAATAAAAAAATTGTTTGACAAACTCAATACCGACTTTGATGATTCCCTTTTCTGGCTTAAACTGATATTTAGTAACGTCATACTTAGAAGAAAGTATATCGTAATCTGCTTTTGTAAAGGTAGTCCAAGGGGAGTATATAAGTAGTATTCTTTGTTTTGCTCTTGCCATTATCTTGATGCCATTAAGAATTAAATGTAAGTTAGTTGTTTTACAATTCTTTCACAAGCTTTCCCATCACCGTATGGGTTATGGGCTTCGGCCATTGAGTTGTAGTAGTCCTGTTCCGTAATTAAACGACGGGTTTCGTTTACAATTTTTTGTTTATCGGTTCCAACCAGTTTTACGGTTCCGGCATTTACTGCCTCGGGGCGTTCAGTGGTATCGCGCATCACCAGTACCGGTTTCCCAAAACTTGGTGCTTCTTCCTGTATACCGCCGCTGTCGGTTAAAACAAAGTAACATTTCTCCAGCAAATAGATAAAGGGGAGATAGGATAGTGGTTGTATCAAATGAATGTTATTGAATCCCTTTAACAACTCGTAAACAGGGCCTTTAACATTCGGATTTAAATGTACCGGGTATACAATGTTTACATCCGGGAATTCGCGGGCAATTTCCTGAAGGATTCACAAATCTGAATAAAACCATCGCCAAAATTCTCGCGGCGGTGACCGGTTACCAGTAAAAATCTGGAGTTTAATACCGATTCTAAATCAGTATGGAACAGATCGCTTAGCTCAGTAATAATTTTTTGTCCAAGTTCGGCCGATGTTTTTATTTTGCCGGCAGCCAGGTACAGGGCATCAATAACTGTATTGCCGGTAATAAATATGTTGGCTTGCTTTATGTTTTCGCGTTGTAAATTGTCTTGGGCAAGTTGTGTAGGGGCAAAATGCCAGGAAGTGAGCGCTCCTGTGATTTTACGGTTCATTTCTTCGGGCCAGGGCGAATATATATTGCCTGTACGAAGTCCTGCTTCAATATGCCCTACAGCAATTTGTTTGTAAAAGGCAGCAAGAGCAGCGGTGGAGGAAGTAGTGGTATCGCCGTGCACTAATACCACATCAGGTTGATAATCGTCGAGTACG
>NZ_JBFHGM010000132.1:0-13526 GCF_041583095.1 Draconibacterium sp. | reverse complement strand
TAGCAATTTATCAATAGAACAATTTAGCAGTAGTATACAAATCTATTGTGTCCTATGTACCTAATATGGTTCAGTTCTTAGTGTCTTTGAGTTTAATACAGTCCCAGTTTTCAGTTTTACAATTTAGCAATGGAACAATTTTGCAGTTTTACAATTTAACAGTTTCGCAATTTTAACTAATATCTATTGTGTCCTATGTACCTAATGTGGTTCAATTCTTATGTCTTCGTGTTTAAAGAGATTCAATCATAAAAAAAGCCGGCAAATTGAATTACCGGCTCCAAAACATCTATCTATTTACCACTAAGCACCGTGTTTAAATCGATCACGGCTTGTTGGTTTTCTCTTAAAATCGCTGTCTCTTCTGCTTTTCCGTTCATCAAGCTTAATACGTTGTTCATCACTTAACATCGAACGGATTTCCTGGTGTTCCTTAGCCCTTATTTTTTGAATTTGTACCTCAACATCAGCCATTTTTTCAATATTGTAATTAATGGCTTTCATGTCTGCTTTTTCCGCTGTAGTTAGCGTGCGTTGTTTGGCTTTTAATTCGTTCAATTCATTGCGCAACGGCTGAATTTCTTTGGTCGATTCAAGCCGAAGTTCTTTCAGTTTCTCTTGTTGTTCTTCAGTAAAGAAGTTTTTAAAACCTGCCCTTTCCCTGTCAAAATGCCTGGCCATCATTTCGCGTTGTTCGGGCGATCGCCGTTGTTGTTCCGGTTGCTGTGCCATTGCGGTAAGCGAAAAAGCAAATACCGCAATTAATGCTAAACTTAAAATTCTTGTTTTCATGATTCAATAAAATTTAATTGTTCCGTTTTCAGGAGCTTTGACGATCGTGTTTTGCAATGGTTTAACGTAACATTTTTTTTAACCACCTTTAACTTTTCGGCCTGAAAAATGTTCTACCGTTAGCATAAACCTTTGGTTTTAATATAAATTAACGTAATGGATTGCCGGGATGCGTCACTGATATCAGGCAAGATTTGTTACTTTTGGCAGTTCGATGCAATTGTGCAGACAGTGAATTCAGAAAAGAAGGAATTATGAAGAAAAGATTATTAATAGGAGTAATGATAGTTGCGGTAATTGGTATTAGCTTTTTTAGCTTTACCCGCGACGAAAAGAATTTTGAAATTGCAAAGAATCTGGATATTTACCATACTTTGTTTCGCGAGTTGAACATGTTTTATGTTGACGAAGTGAATCCGAATGACCTGGTAAAAACCAGTATTGATAAAATGTTATCCTCGCTCGATCCGTACACGAATTACATTTCGGAAGATCAAATGGAAGATTTCCGCTTTATGACTACCGGCGAATATGCAGGTATCGGGGCGTTAATCAGCAAACAAAACGACAACATTATAATTGCCGAACCCTACGAAGGATTTCCGGCACAGAAATTTGGAATAAAAGCAGGTGACATTATTCTCGAGGTTTCGGGAAAAGACACCAAGGATATGAATACCGAGGATGTAAGTTCGCTGTTGAAAGGACCGGCCAACAAACCTGTTACTATAAAATTGCAGCGTCCCGGCCAGAAAAAGCCTTTTACGGTTGATGTTGTTCGTGAGAAGATCAGTATCGACGCCGTTCCTTATTACGGCATGATCGATCAGAACACGGCCTACATTCGTTTGTCGAATTTTACAACCAACTGTAGCGACGATGTAAAAAAGGCTTTCCTGGAACTAAAAGAAAATAACCCTGACGGCTTAATTCTCGATTTGCGCGGCAATCCCGGCGGGTTGTTGGTTGAAGCTGTAAAAATTGTAAACTTATTTGTGCCAAAAGGCGAAGAGATTGTAAGCACCCGGGGCAAAGTAAAACAATGGGACAAAGTGTATAAAGCAACGGCTGAACCTTTGGACACCACAATGAAAATTGCTGTTCTTGTAAACAGCGGTTCGGCTTCGGCATCCGAGATTGTATCAGGTGCTATTCAGGATCTCGACCGCGGAATTATTGTGGGTACGCGCACATTTGGAAAAGGATTGGTGCAAACCACACGCGATTTAAGCTACAATACAAAACTTAAGGTTACTACCGCTAAATATTACATTCCGAGTGGCCGTTGTATTCAGGCGCTGGATTATTCGCACCGCAACGAAGACGGCAGTGTGGGCCATGTTCCTGATTCGCTGATTACTGAATTTACAACCAAAAAAGGCCGCAAAGTATACGACGGCGGTGGCGTTGTTCCCGATGTAAAAATTGAAGGCGACAGGCTGAGCAGTTTGAGTATTGAACTGGTTACCCGTTTTATGATTTTCGATTTTGCCACAAAATATTCAAACGAAAATGAAAGTATTCCTGAGCCGGAAGAATTTTCGATTACCGACGACATTTACAAGCAGTTTGCCGATTTTGTTGAGCAAAGTGGTTTTAAATACGAATCGGCATCGCAAGACGATCTGAAAGAGTTGTTGGAGACAGCAAAGCAGGAAAAATATTACGAGCTGGCAAAAGAAGAGTTTGATGCACTGGCAGCTAAAATTGAACCGGATCTGGATAAAGACTTATCGGTTTTCAGACCTGAAATCAGCGAGTTGCTGGAAAGCGAGATCGTTTCGCGCTATTATTACCAAAAAGGATCGATAAGAGCATCGATTAACGACGATAAAGGAATAGTAAAAACTATTGAGGCACTACATTCTGAAACAGCTTATGCTGCTTATTTTAAGCCAGGCCAGGTTGTTGGAGTGAATTAAGAAATACTGTTCGACACAGGATTAAAGGAGGTCTTTTTTTAAAAGGTCTCCTTTTTTTTCAACCATACTGCCCGTTTGTTGTTTGAATAATTAAACTGAATCATTATCGCCCTCAAAACTTTTCAAATCTTCCGGTTTTTAGTACTTTTCTAACTCCAATAGTTTGATAAAGAGTTATGACATTTAAAGAGATTTTAAACATTGAATTATACAGCAAAGGAGATTTTGCAATTACAGTTTACAACATCTTTCTGATACTTGTTGTTGTTCTGATCACCTTAATAGCGCTGAAAATTATCCGCCGCTTCTTCAAACGTTTTATCAATAAACAGGAAGCCGAACGGCGCTCTTACTGGTCGATTTACCTGATATTAAGGTATGTCGTCTGGGTAATTATAATCGTTTTTCTTTTAGAATCGTCGGGGCTGAAAGTTTCGGTTTTACTGGCGAGTATTACCGCCCTGTTGGTGGGTGTTGGATTTGGTATTCAGCAACTGTTTAGCGATATCGCATCGGGGATTGTATTGCTGGTTGAACGAAACCTGCAAATCAACGATGTCATTCAGCTGCAAGATGGAACAGTAGGGCGGGTTATCCATATCGGGTTGCGCACATCGCGGTTAAAAACCCGCGACGATATTATTCTGGTTGTACCCAATTCGAATTTTGTAAACGATAAAATTATTAACTGGAGCCACATGGATTACAACACCCGTTTTTCGGTTGATGTTGGGGTGGCTTACGGATCAGATACTAAACTGGTAACACAGATTTTGCTTGATTGCGCTGCAAAAAACAACAATGTTTCGCTTTCGCCAAAACCCTTTGTAAGGTTTAAGAATTTTGGCGATTCGGCACTCGAGTTTCAGGTTTTCTTTTGGGTACGCGAGTCGTTTTGGGTTGAAAATACCAAGAGCGAAATACGCTACGCCATTGATGATGAGTTCCGGAATAATGGCGTGCAAATTCCTTTCCCACAGCGCGATATACACATTAAAAGTACCGTTGAACATGCAAAATAATTTTGAAAAAAACACACTGTTTATATGAAAAGAATTATCAAATTTATTATCCCGTTTTTATTGCTGCTTATAGCGGTATACTTTAAAATATTTGTTGAAAAGAGCGAATTGGTTTCACCCGATTGGTATTACTTTTTTAATAAAGTAGGTTCCATTTTACTTATTGTAAGTATTGCATGGGGTTTGATGGCCATTTTGCGTGCCTTTAAAAAGGTTATCCTTTCCAAATTAGATACATCGCAGGAAGATAATTTACGCCAGCGAAAGTTTCTTACGCAATTCAATATCATGGAAAGCATCATTTATTTCCTGATTGTTTTAATTGCCATCGGTGCATCGCTAATGTTGTTCGAAGAAGTGAGGCAGCTGGGAATCAGTCTTTTTGCGTCTGCAGGTGTTGCCGGTATTATTATTGGTTTTGCAGCACAAAAGCTTATTGCAACTGTTTTGGCCGGTTTACAAATTGCCATTACGCAGCCCATCCGTATCGATGATGTGGTTATTATTGAAAATGAATGGGGGAGAATTGAAGAGATTACACTTACCTACGTGGTTGTAAAAATCTGGGATCAGCGCCGTTTGGTGGTACCATCCACCTATTTTTTCGAAAAACCATTTCAGAACTGGACACGCAACACCTCCGAGATTTTGGGAACCGTGTTTTTATATACCGATTATCATGTTCCGTTTGATGCCTTGCGTAAGGAGCTGACGCGCCTGCTCGAGAGCACTCCGCTGTGGGATAAACGGGTGAATGTATTGCAAGTTACCGACGCCAAAGAATATGGGGTTGAAATACGTGCTTTGGTAAGTGCCAAAGATTCGCCAACAGCGTGGGATTTGCGCGTTTTTATCCGCGAGAAAATGATTGAATTTATCCAGAAGAATTACCCGGAAAGTTTACCGCGGACTCGTGTTGTTTTTGAGCAGGGAGAACAAAAGTCAACCACTAATATACCAAGCAAGAAAAAAGCCTAAATAGCAATGAAGATCTATTTTGCCGGTTCAATACGCGGAGGCCGACAGGATGCCGGCCTATACGAGCAAATTATTCAGTACCTGAAAACCTTTGGCGAAGTGCTTACAGAACATGTTGGCGATCCCTCGTTAACCAGTGCAGGCGACGACGGACCAAACGACCGGTTTATTCATGATCGTGATTTGGAATGGCTGCAAAGTTCTGATGTAATTGTGGCCGAAGTAACTGCAGTGTCGATGGGAGTTGGTTACGAAATTGGCCGGGCTGTGGAAATGGGTAAGCCGGTACTTTGTCTTTTTCGGGAAGGAACTTGTTCTAATTTATCGGCAATGATCGCCGGATGTAGCAATGTTAATCTGATTTATTATTCAGAATTTGAGGAACTTAAAAAGCCACTTCAAAAATATCTGTTTTCTTATAAGGGGTCTAAATAACTCCAACATAATCTCCGACAATACATTTTTTAATTTTTCATTGCGTCCTTTTGACAAAATCAATTATCTTGTGTCCAATTTCGAAAAAAAAAATTGATCACGAATAAAAATCTAAACCTATGGATTCAAAGAAATCTAATCAATTAGACCGAAGGAAATTTCTTGGTCTTTCAGCACTGGGATTATCCAGTTTGACCATCCTTCCAAGTTGGACTATCAATGGCATTAAAATCGCTCCAAGCGACAGAGTTACAATGGGTTTTATTGGCCTTGGTCAGCAAGGTATGAATGACTTCCGAAGTTTCTCGGCAGTTCCCGGAGTAGAAGTTGTTGCAGGCTGCGATGTTGACAGCATGAAAACAGAACGTTTTAAACGTACGGTTGAAGAATGGCAACAATCGTTGGGATTATCTCCTCGTGTGGATAAGTACGAACAATATGAAGAACTGCTTGAGCGCAAAGACATCGATGCAGTAGAAATTTGTACGCCCGACCACTGGCATGCTTTACAAACCATTCACGCTTGCCAGGCCGGTAAAGACGTGTATGTTCAGAAACCACTTTCGTTTACTATTGTTGAAGCCGAAAAAATGGTTCGCGTGGCAAACGATACAAAACGTATTGTTCAGGTAGGTAGTCAGCAGCGTTCAAGTGCTGAATTCCAAAAAGCTATCGCATTGGTTCAAAGTGGCGCTATTGGTCACATCGACAAAGTTTATGCTAAAGTTGGCGATCCGCCGGCACCGCTTGATTTACCTGAGATGAAAGTTCCCGGGAACCTGAACTTCAACCTTTGGATGGGTCCGTTGAATGATCCTAAAATACATTACCATCCGGATCTTTGTCCTCCTATTTCGCTCGATCCGGCGGAAAGAGAAAAATTATGGGGTGCATGGCGCTGGTACCGCGAAACCGGTAATGGATTTACTGCCGACTGGGGTGCGCACATGTTCGATATTGCACAGGCTGCTATTGGTATGGACGGTTCGGGTCCTGCTGAAATTATTCCTAAAGGAGTTGACGGTGCCGATTACCTGACATTTAAATACCTGAACGGTGTTGTGATGACAGAACAACCGTACCTGGAAGATATGCCAAATGCACAGGGTATTAAATTCATCGGCGACGATGGTTGGATTGAAGTAGCGCGCGGATACCTGGCTTGTTCAAAATCAGAATTAGTTCCTGATGAGTTAAGAGGTAGACGTCCACAGAACCTTACTCCGGAAGAGCGCAGAAAAATGTTCGAAGAAATGCAGAAAGCACAGGCAAAAGGTGGTGGCAGCTTCGAGATCAGTTCTCCACACATGGACGATTTCATCAGCTGTGTTCGTTCTCGTCAAAAACCAATCGCTCCGGTTGAAGTAGGTGCAAGTACAGCAATCACTTGTTGTTTAGGAAATATGGCTACTGAATTACAACGTTCGGTAAAATGGAATCCTGCAACACATAGCTTCGGAACCGATAAAGAAGCATGGAACCACCGTTTGTATGATTACCAATACCGTGGTTCGTATAAACTATAAATCAACCAACTAAAAACCTTATGGATAAAAGAGAATTTTTAAAAAAGATGGGTCTGCTTACCGCCGGAGGTATGGTAGCTGGCTCGATAAAGCCTGCCAGTGCTGCCGCTATGGTTGGCATGGGCAAAAAGGAAATTGGTTTGCAAATCTATTCTCTGGGACGAGAATTGACTGCCGATGTTCCGAATGGCTTGAAAAAAATAAAAGATATTGGCTACAGCACCATCGAGCTTGCTGGTTACGGCAATCGTAAAATGGGAGAATATTCAGTTGAAGAATACAAAAAACTGGCTGATGATGCAGGTTTGAAAATTACCAGCTCGCACGTAAATCCACCCACTCGTGATATCACGAAAGATAAATTGGGAGAAATTGCTGATTTCTGGAAACAAACCGTTGAAGACCATGTGAAATTTGGGGTGAAAACGTTGGTTCAGCCAATGATGCCAAATGTGCCAACACATGATGCCGTAAAAGTGGTTTGCGAATCGTTCAACAAAGCCGGCGAAATTGCAAAATCAGCCGGAATTAAGTTTGGTTACCACAACCATAGCATGGAATTCGGACGTGTTGTAAAACCGGAAGACAAGGATAAGCCACGAAATCCGTGGATGCCTGTGGGTGATGTAATTTACGACCTGTTCCTGAATGGTACCGATCCGGATTTGGTATTCTTCGAAATGGATGTTTACTGGACGGTGATGGGCGCAAACGATCCGCTGGAGTACTTCGAAAAGTATGCCGGCAGATTCCCTGTACTGCATATTAAAGACCGCTCGGTTCTCGGCCAGTCGGGAATGATGAACTTTAAAAACATCTTTAACAAAGCTTACGATAATGGACTGGAAGCTTTTTATGTGGAACTGGAAGGAATCAGAGGCGGAAGTATGACACAGTTTGAAGGTGTTGAAAAATGTTTCGATTATTTAAATGACGCTTCATTCGTGAAGTGATCCTAACTAAGTTAAATACATAAACGGGTGCGTTTTCGCATCCGTTTTTTTGTGTCTATCCCACTGGTGCAAGCACATTAAACGGATACCAAGGCAGGTTTCGTGCAATCCAAAACAGAATAACTATCGCTAAAACAATTAAGGGCGTTTGTTTTTTGTAAAACAGGTTAGGTAGTTTCCACCCAAAAGCTTTATTCAGTAACGGATACAGGTAGTGATACAAAATAAATAACGCCGCCGGAAGAAACAAAAAGTTATAGCCCACTACACCGGCAAAATCAAAATGCAACAAACTGTGTAAAGCGCGTTGCGAGCCGCATCCCGGGCAATAGCCCCCGGTTAACGAATGAAACAGGCACTGCGGGAATATTTCGTGTTGGGCAGGGTCGAGAACAAAAAAAAGAACTGCTACTCCAAGAATTAAGAGTAGCAGTATGCTATTGATTGTTCGTTTCATTTATTATTAATTAAAAGCTCCCTGCATTATTCCTGCAAGTACGCCAAAAATCGATAGTATTACTGCTAAAATTACCCAGGCCAAACCGGCTGCAAACGACACCCAGGCCCATAATTTGGCATTTCTACTGGCCGACAGGGCTGCCTCGTAATTTCCTGCATTCCAGTGCGAATTTACCTGCGCGGCAAAAACAATGGCAACAATCCCAAATATTTTTCCGCAAAACAGGGTGGTAAGTATGGCAAATACCAGGTAATTAGGTGGCGGTACTTGCGGGTGATTTACTTGTTCGTTCATGATAAGTAGTTTTTTAAGACTTGATGAAAGCAAAGTTAAACGAACGAATAAGTATAACAAAGTATATGTTGTAAAATACAGCCTGAAATTTAACCTTATATATACTGAAAGTTAAACTAAATCTTAAAATATATTAAAATCAACCATCAATTTATTGTCTAAAGTTGATGTGATTCGATTCACACTATTTTTGCAATCCTTATGGATTAAGTAGCAGAAGGCACTTTTTCCATAGATTTTAAGTTTTGGTAGAATGCCATCCGGAGGGGTGGCATTTTTTTTAAAGGCTATCCATTTTACAGTTGTAGGTTTTTTCGGAATAGCGCAATTAAGAAACCACCCCAACAACAGAGAACAAAACTATGTAAATACCCTGGCAGTGTTGAGATACGTTAACAACTAATTAACACGCATGGATTAAACTAAAAACGGAATAAACGGTCTTAATATAGTGAAGCAAACAAAAGGAAACAATTTAAACAGTAATGAAGTACTTGAAGAACGTAATTTTAATAGGCCTTCTATTTGTTGGGGTGAATTCTTATGCATTAATTGAAGACCCTGTAAAAGAGAATGACCCAAACGATGATGGTAAAGGAAAAATAGTGGGAACGATTTTAGAGAAGGATTCGGAAACTCCCATGGAATTTGCCAATATAGCCGTTTATAAAGAGACCGATTCAACGCTTGTAACCGGCGGTATTACCAACGAAAATGGAGTATTTGAAATTACAAATTTAGAATATGGCGATTATTACCTCGTGGCCAATTTTATAGGTTTTAATGAGGAAAATGTGGTAGATATTAAGATCGATCGTAGCAACCGTGTACATGATTTGGGTGAGATCAATCTTGCTCCATCAACCGTTGCTATTGGCGAAGTAAATGTGGTAGCCGACAAAGCTGCCGTTGAATACAAGCTCGATAAAAAAGTGGTTAACGTTAGCCAGGTTATCAGTGCCATTGGCGGTACAGCCGTCGATGTTTTGGAGAATACACCTTCCATTCAGGTTGATATTGAAGGTAATGTATCCTTACGCGGATCGGGAAATTTTACCGTCTTAATAGATGGCCGCCCAAGCGTTTTAAGTGGTAGCGACGCCCTGCGCCAGATTCCTTCTTCGGCAATCGAGAATATTGAAATCATTACCAACCCATCGGCAAAATACGAACCCGATGGTGCGGCAGGTATCATTAACCTGGTTATGAAAAAGAACTCGATGAACGGACTGAACGGAATTGTAAACGCCAGCGTTGGCACGGGCGATAAATACCGTGGCGATTTTATGCTGAACTACCGTTTTGAAAAACTGAACCTGTTTTTTGGTGCCGACTGGAGCGATGAAATCAACAATGGGAAAATGGCTTCGGAACGTGAAACGTATTACAATGATACGACTGAATTTTTGAACATGGGTGGCGACCGCAAGTGGATTCGTGGAGGACACCGTTTTAAGGGTGGTGCCGATTTTTACCTGGGCACCAATACCACTTTAACCCTTTCGGGCGAAACAGGAACTTCGGAACGTGGCAGCGAAGGTGGCGGCCGAACCGAAAATTTTACTGTACCGGCCTCGGAACAAATATTATCAATCAGCGATGAAACCTCGGAACGTAACAACGATTTTTACACCCTGAACATGAATTTTCAGCATAAATTCGATGATAACGGACACCGTATTGAGGCTACGGCTTACTACTCGGATGAGACCGGAACCGACAATGAAATAGAAGCTGAATTGCTTGCCGACGAGAATTGGAATCCTACCAACGAATATTTGTCGAATGTGTCGACGCTGGAAACAGAGGATGAGCAAGACATTCGTTTAAAACTCGATTATACCTATCCGTTTAGCGATGATGGCCGTTTTGAGGCTGGTTACCAGGGAAGACTGGAAAGTGAATATGAAACACTTGAATTTCGCGATTTCGACCAGGAAAGTAATTCGTGGGTAATCAACGATGAATATTCCAGTTCTACCGATTTTCAACGCGATATACACGCAGCTTATTCTACCTACAGCAACAAGGTGGGCAAACTGGCGTACATGGCCGGTTTGCGTGGAGAGTTGACCGTTCGCGAAATAAAAAATACAAGTGCTGAAAATGTGTCGTCGTTAAATCGTTTCGATTTGTTTCCTACGGCACACTTTTCGTATCCTTTAGCACAAACGGCTGATGTTACCGCAAGTTACAGCCGAAGGATAAACCGACCAAGTGGCCGCGACCTTGACCCAACACCGAATTATTACAACCGTTATACCATTCGTTTTGGTAATCCCGATTTGGAACCTGAATACACCAACTCGTACGAACTTGGTTTTATGAAACGCTTTGGTGAATCACGTTCGTTTGTTTCGGCCGATGTGTTTCGCAGGGTAACCAACAATAAAATAGACCGCACACAGGAATTGGGCGAAGACGGTATTTTTTACATGTACACCGACAATTTTGATAAAGATTACAGCACCGGTCTTGAAGTTACCGGAAACCTGAGTTACAAAAAATGGTTAACCGTTAATACCAGTGTGAACGTTTACGATTATAAAATTACCGGCGAGTTAAATGGTGAATCCATCGACCGGCAAAGTACAAACTGGGGTGGCCGAATGAATACCACCTTTAAATTTGCTGAAAATTCGCGCCTGCAGGTAAATGCATTTTACCGCGGTAAATCAGTATCGGCACAGGGCGAAAGCGGTGCCATGTTCTTCACCAATGTTTCGTATCGCCAGGAGTTTATGAATAAAAAACTTTCGGCAACGG
The DNA here is from genome assembly GCF_041583095.1 of Draconibacterium sp. Classification (NCBI taxonomy): domain Bacteria; kingdom Pseudomonadati; phylum Bacteroidota; class Bacteroidia; order Marinilabiliales; family Prolixibacteraceae; genus Draconibacterium; species Draconibacterium sp. The sequence goes on along the minus strand of NZ_JBFHGM010000132.1, from coordinate 2,378 downwards.
TTAGCGTTCGCGATCCATTGGGAACCGGGCGTTTTGAACGCACAAGCTATGGCGACGACTTTAAAAGCTGGTTTCGTTTTGAGCGCGAACCACGTGTCGTAATGCTGACATTAAGCTACAAGATTAATAACTTTAAAGAAGAACGTCGCGGCGAAGGTGGCGGAGATGGAATGGACATGGGTGGCGAAGAATTTTAACGATAATACGCAAAGACAATACTATTGAATGCCGTTCTTTTTAAAAGAATGGCATTTTTTTATCTCCGAAGAAGTACTTATTCCATGCGGGTTTTGAAGGTGCCTGGTCCGATTAGAACTGAAAAATTCGTTTAATAACTGAAAAAACAGTTGCGAAACTGAAAAATCAGTTGTATGTTTGTCTTCATGTTGAGCGAAATGACAACAAACTTGAAAGAAGGAAAAATGAAAAAACTAACAAAAAAGGAAGAGGAGTTGATGAAGATCCTCTGGAAACTGGAAAAAGCATTTGTAAAAGACATTGTTGAGTTGTATCCCGATCCAAAACCGCATTACAACACCATCTCGTCGTTGGTGCGTTTGTTGCAGGATAAAGGTGTGATCGGTTTTAAACAATACGGCAACACCTATCAGTATTTTCCGCTTATCTCGAAAGAAGAATACCGCCGTTCGTTTATGAACCAGGTGGTAAGCGACTATTTCGATAACTCGTACAAAAGTGCTGTGGCCTTTTTTGTAAAAGAGAAAAACCTGTCGGAAGACGAGATCGACGAGCTGGTCAACCTCATCAAAAACAAAAAGTAATGGAAGATATTATCCTCTACATCGGAAAGGCAGCTTTGGCGCTAGGTGCTTTTTACCTGGCTTACCTGGCTCTTTTCCAGCATCAGAAACATTTTCTGTTTAATCGGATTTATTTGCCGGTGTCGTTTCTGGTTAGTTTCCTTATTCCGCTCATTACCTTTACCAAAGTAAATTACATAAAGCCGATTCCGGTTGCTGTTTCAGAAAGTTTTGCTTTTCTGCCCGAAGCCGTTGTGGCTAACGAACCACAATTTACCTTCCAATGGTATCATTACCTCTTGGCGATTTATGCACTCGGAATAGTTGTGTTTCTGTTGAACCTGCTTATCGGGCACCTCAAAGCCATAAATATCATCCGATTTAGCCGCCTGAAAGAATTGTTTGGTGCGCAAGTTAACCTGACTTTAAAGGATGTGCATCCATTCTCATTCTTCTCGCGAATTGTGCTGTCGGAAAAAACATTGAAAAATCCCGATCTGAAAATGATCGTCGATCACGAAATGATTCACGTAAGAGAACGTCATACGCTCGATATTCTTTTTGCCGAGCTATTGTTTCTCTTCCAGTGGTTTAACCCCTTTGCCTGGTTAATCCGCGACGCGATGCGAAATAACCTGGAATACCTGACTGATCATCAGGTAGCCCAAAATCATAATGCCGAAGCTTATCAATTGGCCATGGTAGGATTAGCGCATAAAAAAGGAGTGGCTCCCTTTTTAACTGCGCTTAACGGCTCACAATTAAAAAACCGTATTATCATGATGAAAAAGAAAACAGAAAATCGGTACAGCCTGCTAAAACAGCTGGTTGTACTCCCCCTGCTGGCCATTTTAATTATGGGTTTGTCGAACAAAGAAGTAAGAACCGAAGTGCTTCACAATGACGCCCAGCTTAAAGTAGTTGTTGATGGTGTTGAGCTTCCTGCCGATCACCCCGATTTGATGAAAATTGACTTCTCCAATGGATTTGATGGAGGTGAAGTGATAAATGCGCTTGGCCTTGAAGACAAAGTTGTTGCCAATGCACTGTCGTTTGATAAGAATCCAAAAGAGGATGGAGTTTACTGCATCCAAACCAGCGATTATGTTCCAGGAACCAACACCGGTTTTGAGCAGGCTGTTAATGGAACGCCAACTTCGGAACTTACCATTAAAGGAAAAATCACCAACGACAAAGGTGAACCGATTCCTGCAGTGGCAGTGCTGATAGAAGGAACCACAACCGGTACTATTTCCGATTTCGCTGGAAATTACGTGATAAATGTAGTCGGCGAAGATGCAGTTCTTGTTTTTAATATGTTGGGTTATGAGTTCAGAAAAGTTCCGGCCAACAAAGAGGAAATTAATGTGGTGCTGACTAAAAGCGATATCGACTCGAAGCAATCGCCAAACGGCGTTGTGGTCGAATCTGGGCAGATGGTTGCAGGAAAAATTACCAACGAAGATGGCGATGCAATTCCGGCCGTAGCCGTATTGGTAGAAGGAACCACAACTGGCACTATTTCCGATTTTGCAGGCAACTACGAAATAAGCACCGATGAAAACTCAACGCTGGTATTTTTAATGATTGGTTATGCTGAAAAGAAGATTGACGTTG
>NZ_JBFHGM010000131.1:0-13529 GCF_041583095.1 Draconibacterium sp. | reverse complement strand
ACCAAAATCCATTTTAAAAACTCAACAGCGTTTTGGCAGAATTATCTGGGGAAATGATGCTGTTGCAATTGCCACCGACGAGTGGTGGAATACCCGTAACGAAAAAACATATCTATTCAGCCCGGGCGATGCGTCAGTTGAACCAGTTGTTCTTTTCGACCGCAATACAAATGACCGTTATAACGATCCCGGATCATTTGTTACCTCCAAGAACGAGTTGGGAACGTACACGCTCGAAATGGACAAAAACACATTGTATTTAACCGGGCGTGGTTATTCTCCGGAAGGGATGCGTCCGTTTTTCGATGCCTTTGACCTGAAAACAAAAGAAACAGAACGGTTATGGCGTGCTGATGGAGAAACAACTCTTGAGAATATTATTCGTGTTATTGATGCCGACAAAGGTGTTCTTTTAACTCGTGTTGAAACCAGCACTCAATATCCGAATTACTACATCCGGAACATAAAAAAACGTATTGCGCCACAGCAGGTAACTTTCTTTAAAAATCCTTACCAGAGTATTGCCGACATTCACAAAGAGATTATCAACTACAAACGTGAAGATGGTTTGGACTTATCGGGAACTTTATATCTGCCTGCCGGTTACGACATGGACAAAAAAGAAAAGCTTCCGATGATAATGTGGGCTTATCCGCGCGAGTATAAAGACAAATCAACTGCAGGTCAGGTAACTTCTTCGCCACATACATTTACCTACCCGTCGTACGGATCGATTATTTTTTGGGTAACCCGTGGGTATGCAATTCTCGACGATGCTGCGTTTCCAATCGTTGGAGAAGGCGATAATGAGCCCAACGACAGTTTCCACGAACAATTGGTGGCAAACGCAAAAGCAGCCATCGATGCGGTTGACGAATTGGGATACATCGACCGTGACCGTGTTGCTGTTGGCGGCCACTCATACGGCGCTTTTATGACTGCCAACTTGTTGTCTCATTCCGATCTTTTTGCTGCCGGAATTGCCCGAAGCGGTGCCTACAACCGTACGCTTACTCCCTTCGGATTTCAAAGCGAAGAAAGAACTTATTGGGAAGCTCCGGAAGTCTATTACACCATGAGTCCGTTTATGCATTCCGATAAAATGAAAACGCCTCTCTTGCTTATTCACGGAGTTGCCGATAACAACTCAGGAACTTATCCGATGCAAAGTGAGCGCTATTTTAATGCTTTAAAAGGATTGGGTGCACCTGTTCGACTGGTGATGTTACCAAAAGAAAGCCACGGCTATTCAGCTCGCGAATCAATTTTACACATGCTTTGGGAGCAGGATCAATGGCTGGAAAAATATGTAAAAAATAAGAAGTAGATCACCAAGGTGAATAGAAGGCCCGGAATTGTTAAAAGCTATTCCGGGCTTTTTATTTCAAATATGGCTTAACATTTTCTTCAAGCACTTTCAATTTCGAAGATGATATAAAAGCCTACCTTTGTCGATCATAGATGAAAAATGATGCTTTGTTATGCCAAAAAAATTCTGAATAAAAAAGAGGGAATGCAATACCGACGTTTTGGGAAAACCGAAAAGTACCTGAGTACGATAACACTGGGCGGTATGCGTTTTAAGCATGGCTGGGACGATCCGCGACGAGAAATTCCTGAAGATACATTGGAAGAATGTTTGAATACGGTTCAACTGGCATTCGATGCGGGCATCAACCACATTGAAACAGCCTGGGGCTACAAAAAAAGCGAAACTGTTTATGGTAAAGTTCTGAATGAAGAATTATCCATTCCGCGTACTTCTTACCATTTAATGACCAAAGGAAACCCGATGACAGCTGATGCCACCTACGAAATGGTTGAAAACCAGTTGCGTGATTTGCAAACCGATTACTTCGATTTTTATGGCTGGCACGGAATAAACACCCCCGAATTGCTGGAACAAAGTTGCAAAAGAGGCGGAGCGATTGAAGCGCTGCTGAAATTAAAAGAAGAAGGCATAATACAACACGTTGGTTTTAGTACACACGCCCCGGTGGAGGTTATTGTGCGCGCCATTGAAACCGGTTTGTTCGATTTTGTGAACCTGCACTACTATTATTTTAACCAGCGGAACCTGGCAGCGGTGCAAATGGCCGAAATGAACGATATGGGCGTTTTCATTATCTCGCCAAACGATAAAGGCGGCCAGCTGTTTAATGCGCCGGCCAAGGTAAAAGACGCCACTTATCCGCTTACACCAATTCAGTGGAATGCGCGGTTTTGTTTAAATAATCCGGCCATCCACACCCTTTCGTTCGGCATAACCGAAAAAGAACATTTTGAGGAAATGAAAGGAATTTTCCCCACCACATCGCCATGGAGCAAGGCTGATTACGAAACAAAACTTAAACTGGATAGCTTTTTATTCGATGATCCGTATGCTGTTTATGAGGGTTTTGATATGCAGAACGATCCGTCGGGGATTAACATACCAGAGGTACTGCGTTTACGCCGGCTTTGGAAATCGTATGATATGATCGATTTTGCCAAATACCGCTACAAAACCTTTCAAGAGAAAAGTCACTGGTTTCCGGGAGAATTACCCACCCAAGCAAATTTGAACAAAATTGATACTTCAAAAATTCCTGATCATATTCCGCTAAAAGAATTACTTGCCGAAACTCATCGGGCTTTGTATAAACCTGAATACAAATTAGCTAAAAATTAATATCTTAGTACGATAAACCAAAAACCGTTAAAAATGAAATCTAGACCAATTCTTTCAATCGCAGTTTTTCTAATTGCACTGTTTTCTTTTTCGCAACTTCTTGCCGGCAACTATTATCAAATAAAAGTATATAGTTTAGACAATCCCGGTCAGGAAGAACGAATTGACAATTACCTGAAAAGCACTTTCATTCAGGCGGCCCACAAGGCAGGAATCGAACACGTTGGTGTTTTTAAACCCATTAAAACCGATCCGGATTACGGCAAAAAAATATTTGTTTTCATTCCTTTAAACAATCTGAGCGAAATTGAGAAGATAGAAGATCAACTCAATCGCTTTGAGTTAAATTCAGAAAGTGCCGCTTACATAAATGCAGCACACGACAATCCTCCATTTACACGCGTTGAGACTATTCTTTTAAGAGCATTTTCGGATATGCCAGTCTATCACAAGCCGGCTTTCGACACGCCTAAACAGGAACAGATTTTTCAGATAAGAAGTTATGAAGGGGCCACCGAAAAACTTTACCAAAAGAAAGTTGAAATGTTTAACGAAGGTGGAGAGCTTGCAATATTTAAAGACCTTGGTTTTAACGCTGTGTTTTTTGGCGAAGTTTTGGCCGGAGCAAATATGCCTAATCTTATTTACATGACTTCGTTTAAAAACATCGAGACGAATGAAAAACTTTGGCAGGCATTCAGGACCGATCCAAAATGGGAGGAGTTAAAAAACGACAAAGCTTATGCCAATACAGTTTCGCACATCGACAACTGGTTGTGCCATCCAACCGCTTATTCCGATTTTTAATTTAATGCTAAGCGACTCTTAATAATCCTTAAAAATAAGAAGCTGTTGTAGCCAACCAAAAACCTGGCTTGCTGTTATATTGAAATAATTTTACTTTTGCAGCATGCTTTACAACAAAGTGTTTCCACATAAAAGTTCGCTTACCTGGGTGGTGTTTGTACACGGCGCCGGGGGAAGTAATGTTGTGTGGTTTAGGCAACTGCGCGAATTCAAAAAGCATTTTAATGTGCTTTTGGTAGACCTCCGCGGGCATGGCAAATCGAAAAAAGAATACACCCAGGCAGAGATTTATGCTTTCGACGAAATTGCACTGGATGTGATCAAAACAATGGATCACCTGAAGATTGAGAAAGCACATCTGGTAGGCATTTCGCTGGGTTGTATTGTTATTCGCGCCATGGACAAACTGGCTCCGGGCCGGGCAGAATCAATTATTTTAGGAGGTGCTGTAGTTCAGTTTAACTCGCGTATCAACGCCCTGGTTACGGTAGCCAAATTGCTGCAAACAATTTTCCCTTACATGTGGTTATACCGGATTAATGCATGGATTTTGATTCCGTATAAAAAAGATATTGAATCGAGAAAGTTGTTTATTAAAGAAGCTATTCGTTTGGGTGAAAAAGAATTTAAGAAATGGCTGCGCATGTCAACAGAAATCAAAGACAATTTGCAGGAATTTTTGATTAAAGAAGCATCGGCTCCTGTATTGTATCTGATGGGCGACCGCGATCATATGTTTTTGCCAACCGTATCGAACCTGGTGAAAAAACACTTTAACTCAAAACTGGAGATTATTAAAAACAGCGGTCACGTTTGCAATATCGATCAGCCCGATATTTTTAACGAACGAAGTATTCAGTTTATTAAAAGTATCTCGTCTTAATTTCAAACTTCTTATAAAAAAATCCCCCCGTAAAATACGGAGGGAAAATTTCATCAGAACAATATTTTATACCACCGCCTAGTGGTTCTTATATTCGGCGATAATCTTTTTCACATCAGTTGGCGCTACCCTGCCGTACACTTTTTCGCCAACGGTTACCACCGGAGCCAAACCACAGGCTCCCACACAGCGCAGGCAGTTAATGGAGAATTTACCGTCTTCGGTCGACTCACCCACTTCCACTTTAAGCTGACGTTTGAATTCGTTAAGTACCTGCTCGGCACCACGAACATAACAGGCCGTTCCCATACAAATTGAGATTGGATTCTCGCCCTGCGGAATCATTGTAAAAAAGCTGTAAAAAGTAACAACACCGTACACTTTTGCCACCGATGTTTTAAGCTCTTTTGCGATTACCTCCTGCACCTCTGCCGGCAAATAACCCAATTTACTTTGCACCTGGTGAAGTACATTTATCAGTTCGCTTTCCTTATTTTCAAACTCCTTACAAATATCTTTTATGAGTTGTACTGTATTCTCTGCTAATTTAATTTTTGGCATGATTATTTGTTTAACTCGTTAATTCTAAATAATAAAAAAATCAATTCTTCAACAGACGGTCACTAGTCATTTGTTACTGGTCACTGTTGCTGCTCCCAATAGATTTAATGTAACTATTGTGTCTCTTTCCAAGTTCGTCCAATTTTGACATTAAATGAAGATGAGTCACCTCATCAATCAGGTCTCTGTTTCTGGCTTTTTGTAGCCAGGTTCGTGTCTCACTTTGAGATCCTCTGGAATAATACTGAAACTGCTTATTCTCTTTAAAAAAGTATCTCCCGAATCCTTCTGAGATATTCGAAGCCATAGAGTCAGCTGCTTCCACTAACTGCTTTCCGGTTGTCCATTTATCAAAGCTTTCCCATTTATCAACAATAGCAAATACTTCTTCTCCAATTTCCATTGCCAACTTATAAACAACTAAATCTTCTAACTTCATAATAACCACCTTTTAAATCCTAATGACTATTGACAAATGGCCAATGACCAATGACCACTAAGTCCTGTCGAAATACTTGGTATGCAACAGATGATGCGCTTTTTCGCTCATCGGCTCACCCAGGAACTTTTCGTACAACTCAATAATATGTGGATTCTCGTGCGATTTCCGCAGCGTTTTATTCTTGTCTTCCTGATACAGGGCTGCTTGTCGTTTTTTCAAAATGCTCGCATCGCCATGGTGATAAGGTTGTCCACCACCACCGATACATCCACCGGGACAGCTCATAATTTCAATGGCGTGGAACTCGCTGTTTCCTGCCTGAATATCTTCCAGCAGTTTACGTGCGTTACCCAAACCGTGAGCGATACCAATTTTTATTGGCAATCCGTCAAAATCGATAGTCGCTTCGCGAATTCCTTCCATACCACGCAGTTCATCAAAATCTAATTTTGGTAATTCCTTTTTGGTATGTACTTCATACGCCGTACGAACTGCTGCCTCGATAACACCACCGGTTGTTCCGAAGATTACTCCGGCTCCGGTTGATTCACCAAGCGGATTATCAAAGTCCTCGTTCGGAAGAGCAGCAAAATCAATATTCGAAAGTTTGATCAATGCTGCCAACTCACGTGTAGTAATTGCGTGATCAACATCCGGGTTGTCATTGGTTTTAAACTCATCGCGACCACACTCGTATTTTTTAGCCACGCATGGCATAATCGAAACCACAACCAGATCTTCGCGTTTAATTCCCAACTGATCGGCAAAATAGGTTTTGGCAATAGCACCAAACATTTGCTGTGGCGATCGTGCAGTTGAAGGAATATCTTTCATTTCCGGGAATTGGTGTTCGAAGAATTTCACCCACGCCGGACAGCATGAAGTAAGAATAGGAAGTTTTACATCCTTATCGCCTGCCAAATGTTTTCCCAAACGATTCAGCAACTCAGTTCCTTCTTCCATAATAGTAAGGTCAGCAGCAAAGTCGGTATCAAAAACATGATCGAAACCCAAACGGCGCAAAGCAGCTACCAGTTTTCCGGTTACCAACGATCCGGCTTCCATTCCAAACTCCTCGCCCAACGCAGCACGCACTGCAGGAGCTGTTTGAACAATCACCGTTTTTGTAGGATCGGAAAGTGCACGAATTACTTTTCCGGTCTCGTCAACTTCGGTTAATGCTCCGGTCGGGCAAACAGCCACACACTGACCACAATACGTACATACCGAATGGTCGAGGTTCATTTCGAAAGCGGGTGAAACAACCGATTCGAAACCACGATTGATGGCCGACAAAACACCAACGGTTTGTACTTCGTTACACATGGTTTCGCAACGGCGGCACATAATACATTTGTCTACCTCGCGAATAATTGCCGGCGAAGTATCTTCGCGGTAAGTTGACTGCTCACCTTTATAATGAATTTCGCGAATTCCGAGATTATGAGCCATATCCTGCAAATCGCAGTTGCCCGATTTGGCGCAGATCAAACAATCAAAAGGATGATCGGAAAGAATCAACTCCATTACTGTTCTGCGCGCATTTATCACCCGCATCGAGTGCGTGTTAATCTTCATTCCTTCACTCACATCGGTGCAACAAGCCGGTGCCAGGTTTCTTCTTCCTTCCACCTCTACTACACAAATACGGCAGCCCCCCGGTTTGTTTTCAATATTCAGGTCTTCAAGTTTCATGTGGCACAGCGTAGGAATATGCATCCCAACACCCGATGCCGCTTCCAGAATTGTGGTTCCTGATTTTACCACAACCGGTTTATTATCTATTGTAAGATTTACTATATCCATAATTTCCAGGTTTCTGATTAGGTTAGGGTTATTGCATTGAATTTACATTTTTCGAAACACACGCCACACTTGATGCACAATGTCTGATCAATAAAATGTGGTGCACGGCGCTCGCCGGAAATAGCTCCTACCGGGCAATTGCGGAAACAAAGTGTACAACCGGTACACAGATCTTCAACAATGTCGTAACGCAAAAGCGATTTACATTGACCCGCCGGACATTTACCGTCGTGTACGTGAGCCATATATTCGTTTTCGAAATTATTTATGGTTGAAAGCACCGGGTTAGGCGAAGTCTGTCCCAAACCACAAAGTGCCGTATCTTTAATAACCACACTCAAATCTTTCAACTTCTCAATATCCTGTTCTTCTCCTTTTCCCTGGGTAATTTTATCCAGCAGCTCGTAAAGACGTTTGTTTCCAACACGGCATGGTGTACATTTTCCGCACGACTCTTCCAACGTAAAATCCAAATAGAATTTCGCAATGGAAACCATACAATCGTTCTCGTCCATTACGATCATTCCGCCTGATCCCATCATTGACCCCGATGCCAGAAGGTTGTCGTAATCGATTGGAATATCCAGCGAATCTTTCGTTAAACATCCTCCCGACGGACCACCGGTTTGAACGGCTTTAAACTCTTTTCCGTCCTTAATACCACCGCCAATATCATAAATCACTTCGCGTAATGTTGTTCCCATTGGCACTTCAATTAAACCTACATTGTTGATCTTCCCGGCCAGGGCAAACACTTTTGTTCCTTTCGATTTTTCGGTGCCAATTTTACTGAACCATTCGGCACCTTTATTCAGAATTACCGGAATGTTTGCAAAAGTCTCCACGTTGTTTACGTTGGTAGGTTTTCCCATGTATCCGGAAACCGATGGGAACGGTGGTTTAAAAGTTGGTTCGCCACGCAAACCTTCCATGGAGTGAATCAGCGCAGTTTCTTCGCCGCAAACAAAAGCTCCGGCACCATAACGTAATTCGATATGAAAATTGAAGCCTGTTCCTAAAATATCATCACCAATCAAACCATACTCTTCGGCTTGTTTAATGGCAATTTTTAAACGCTGAATTGCCAGCGGATATTCGGCACGGATATAAACCAGCCCTTTGTCGGCACCAATACAATAACCGCAAATGGCCATTGCCTCCAGCACCGAGTGCGGATCGCCTTCCAGAATCGAGCGATCCATAAACGCACCAGGGTCGCCCTCGTCGGCATTACATACCACATATTTCTGGTCGTTTTCTACATTTTTTGTGATTTCCCACTTTAATCCTGTAGGGAAACCACCACCACCGCGGCCCCTCAAGCCAGAATCCTTCACCTCTTTTATTACCTCTTCAGGTGTCAGTTCAGATAAACATTTTCCCAAAGCCTGGTAACCATCGCGGGCAATGTATTCGTCAATATTTTCAGGGTTGATAAAACCACAGTTCTTTAAGGCAATACGGATTTGTTTTTTGTAGAAATCCATGCCTTTTGAATCGCTGATCTGCTCAGCGCTGTTTGGGTCGGTATATAATAAACGTTTTACAGGACGCCCTTTTACAATGTGCTCCTCTACAATTTCAACCACATCGTTTGGCGTAACCTGCACATAAAACGTGTTGTCGGGTAATACTTTTATAATGGGGCCTTTTTCGCAGAAACCAAAACAACCGGTCAGCACCACCTGAACTTCATCTGCGAGTCCAAGGTCACCAATCAATTGGTTTAGCCTGTTTTTAATTTCGTCGCTTTCCGAAGCTTTACACCCGGTACCGCCACAAATTAAAAGATGCATTTTATAATCAGTCATAGTTAAAGGTTTAGTAATTAGTCGTCAATGGTTTTAAAACTTACCGGAATGATTCCGTCAACCAGTTCGCCGCGTTTTATGTATTTATCAATTATTTCGTGAACCTTTTCTTTGTCAACATGTCCGTAAACCAGCGGTTCTTTTCCTGGCAGTTTTACTTCAACAGTTGGTTCAGCATAACAGTAGCCCATGCAACCGGTTTGAGTAACAACCGCATCAATAGCTTCCTGTTCCAGTTCTTCCACAAAATATTTCATGGTTTCTTTTGCACCCGATGCAATACCACATGTGGCCATACCCACTTTTACTTGCACCACCTGGTCAGGGTTAGTACTATTTTCCCTGAGTTTGATTTTCGACTGTGCTTCTTCTTTCATCCTCCGAAGATCAGCCAATGATTTAATTTTAGTCATATCGCTATTTTATTTATTGTTATTTCGTTACTTCTATTTCTTCCAAATTCGTTTTTATCAGTTCCAATATCCCTTCGCGTATTTCCTTTTGCTGATACGAAACATCACCAAGCACTTCTTTCAACTCATCAGAACTTAGCTGGAACCCGCCCTTTTCTGTTTTGTGGTGATATACCAAATTTCCAACGGTGTAACTTAAAAACATCAGGTACAAGGTTTCCCAAATATCTCCCAACGGCGGCCGATCGATATTCGATAGTTGAAAACGGGCTGTTAAAACGGTGCCCACATTTAGCTCCGATTCGAGGGAAAAACTGCCCCCTGCAGCCTCGGCATTATGCTTTAATAGCGGAATGCCTAAACCCACTTTTCGGGTAGTTCGCGATGTAAAGAACGGATTAATGGCTTTGGCCAGCGTTTCTTTGCTCATTCCGCAGCCGTTGTCTCTGATTATTAATGAATAAAGATCTGCTATTTTATCCTCCTCAACTATGATTTCAATCAATGTCGCTTTTGCGCTTACGGAGTTCTGCACAATATCCAGGATATGATCGGACAGTGTTTTCATACTATTTCAACAAATCTCTTATCTTGCTGATTCAGAGCCTTTTTTACTTCCCAAAATGATAATTCCTGAATATTAAAGACTGAATACCGGGTGCCAATCTGTTCTAAAAAATGAGCATCTGAATTATAAATTAACGAAATTTTATCATCTAATTCATAATGTTTTCGAACATGCTTTTCGCTGGTTTTTCCGGTAATTCCCATGGCGTCAAATTCAAGATCTTTTGGAACAAAACCCAGGTGGCTAAACAGTCCGTTTAGGGGGCGGTTAACATGTGCCGGAATAAAAATACCGCCTAACTCGTACACGTACTTTTGAACCGATGAAATACCTTTCTTCAACGCCGAAGTAAGGTAATACGGGACCAGCTCCAACACCTCTTCGTTTTCGTCAACAACCGGCTGATAACCAAAGTGGCCGTCGGGATTTGGGATACGGGTAATGTTCTGCTCCAAATACTGCTGAAACTTATCAAGGGTTTCATCGTTTTCGAAAAATGCAAGGCAGTGCACTTCTTCTTTGGTAGTAACTTCGGCACCGGTAAGTGCCAGAATTCCTTTTTCGCGGGCCAAATCGCGAATTACTTTAGCATTTAAGGTTGAATTATGATCGGTGATTCCAATAATATGTAATCCTGCCTCCCGGGCTTGCTCCACAATTTTACGCGGAGCCATTTCCAGGTCGGCACAGGGCGAAAGTACGGTATGAATATGTAGGTCGGCCCTGAATTTTTGCATCGGATTACGTTAAAGTAATGTATAAATTACCTGCCATTTCAAAAGTAGCTTTGTCGGTTCCCAGCACAGGAATTCCTTCTTCGTTACTACGTTCGAGAGTATCTTCTTCGGGTTCAAAACCCTTCACCAGAATTACCGCTGCCAGTTCTTTTAATGAGGCAATGGCCATTACGTTTTGGTGCGTTTGCAGTGTTATCCACACCTGCCCTTCCTGCGCATTTCCCATTACATCGCTCAACAAATCGGAAACATACCCGCCGGAAATTTCATTCTCTAATCCGGATTCGCCGGAAAAAACTTTTAATCCAAATTTTTCAACCAGTTCAGAAACCTTCATTTCTACCTCCTCTTCTGTTACAGTCAGCGTCAAAACGATTTTTCCCCCAGGCTTTTTCCAGGTTCTTTGTCGCTTTTTCGATGTTTATTTTTTTCTCGTTTAAATATCTGTTTTGCAAGAAAATGCAATCGGTCATTTTTGCTTGTCCCTGCACCATATCTTCGGCCAGTGCGTGGCAGTTGGGCGCACCGCAACTTCCGCAGTCAATTCCCGGCAGCTGGCATAAAATACGATCTACTTTCTGCATTTTCTCCAATGCTTTCAGCCGGTCGGGATCGAGTGCAAAAACATAACTAGGTTCAATCGGATCCGCTTTCATTTTATTTTTTATCCCCAGACAACTTACCGCCGAAACATCGATGGACGAAGCATGCGGATAACGTTTTGAACGTTTTTGTAATCGCTCAACAGTTAAGAACCGGTTGCCGGTAAGCAAAATTCCGCCGGCGCATCCCTGGTGGCATGATTTCAGTTCCAGAAAATCGAGCACCGGAACCTCGTCGTTTTCCATGCGTTCCAGAATTTTCACCACATTGTGTATGCCGTCAACCGCCATCGAATTTCGTTTAAAGTGCCTTGCTTCGCCACGCGGAAGACTCCACAAAATACCGTCGAGCGTAAGGTTTTTGCGCAAGGGAGCCGTATCCGTTTTTTCTTCTTTTTCGATTACCCGCATGATGTGATTGTATAAATCACTCATTTTTATGAGGCCATCAACTGCCGACACCTCTTCGCCCAAAGGACGTTTTACTGCCGCCATTTTTGCCGAACAGGGCGACACATAAAAAGTGCCTATTTCTTCGCGTTTAACGCCTTGTTTGGCCAAGAGCTCAATGGCATGGCAAGCTGCCAAATCGTGAGGTGCTTTTACCGGAACAATGTTATCAACCAGCGAAGGGTAGCGCGATTGTATCAACCTTACAATAGCAGGGCAAAACGATGATATCATTGGCTTACGGGGCGATTTTTGAACTTCCTGCTTTATCTCATCAATCAGCAAGCCGATGGGTTGCTCCACCTCAAAAATATGCGTGAATCCGAGTTTCAGTAATGCTTCGTAAATTTTCCCTTCGGAATAAATCTCGGGAAACTGCCCAATCATTACCGACGGGAAAAGCACCACCCGGTATTTGTATTTATTCAGTTGCTCTAAACTATCCTGCTCCACATAAAAAGCATCAACCGGACATGCCCGCAGGCAGTTTCCACAATCCACACAACGATCAGCATTTATTTTTGCTACTCCCCCACGTATCCGGATTGCCTCGGTTGGACAGGATTTCATGCAGTGCGTGCAGCCCGTACATTTATCCGTGTCAACTGTTATGGCATGATATTTTTCAACAACCTTCATCTCTTAAAAATTATTTCTGAAAGTTAAAACTGTCCCCACTCCTAACTCGCTTTCAATCTTAAATTCATCGGTGTTTCGGTTAATATTCGGCAATCCCATTCCTGCCCCAAAACCCATATTTCGCACGGCTTTTGATGCGGTTGAATAGCCTTCCTGCATTGCTTTTTCAATATCTTCAATACCGGGGCCGTTATCCTGCACGATTACTGTAATTCCTGTTCCGTCGATTTCAGCCAGCATTTTCCCTCCAACAGAGTGAGCAACAACATTTACCTCAGCTTCGTATATAGCCACCACAATTCGTTTGATCACTTTCGGATCAACCTGCAATTGTTTCAGCATTTTTTTAATTCGGCTCGAAGCTCTTCCTGCCTTACTAAAATCGCCACTCGCTATGTCAAATTCCAATTTCATTAATAAACCGGGTCTAAACCGTTTTGAAACAGCAAGCCGCTCGCGCGATAAATTGAAAAGGGTGTTTCCAGCAGAACAAGACCGGTTTCGTTGGCCAGCTCGATCATTTCGGGGGTGGCAGTTTTGTTGCGTGCCAGCAACACCACTTCAATGTCGGCCATTTCGGCTGTACGAACAATTTGTAAATTGGTCAGTCCTGTAATTAAAAGTATGTGCTCCGTATCCAGCGTTAACACATCGCTCATCAGATCGGAGCTAAAAGCTCTCAGCAATTCGCGGTCTTTTTCGGCATCTCCGGCAACCACTTTTGCGTTGGTCAAATCAATAATCTCAGATAACTTCACTTGGTTCGTTTAAAACTTGGCACAAAGATAATTCTACCAATATTTTTTTCACTGTTACAAGTCAAGTTATGCCGAATTTATAATGAATAAAAACAAGCCCTATTCGTCTCTATTTCTGATGAATCGATTTCCAAAAATCTGTTTTTAAACAATTCGCCAAAATATAAAGTGCCTGTGGTTTTATATGCCTTGTAAAATGTGTATTTTTCTGTGGTAAAACCTGAAAAAAAGAAACATGATTTACGATAAAGAATCATTTCTGACCGGCAATATTGAAGACCCGGCCATTCATCAGAAAATTATTGATGCACTGCCGATACCGATTTTTTACCGCGACACAGAAGGAGTTTACCAAATGTGTAATGCCGCACACGAAAAATT
>NZ_JBFHGM010000130.1:0-13543 GCF_041583095.1 Draconibacterium sp. | reverse complement strand
GCCCAAAACTTTGAGTATGAGCAGATAAATGTTAATCAGCACCCCAATTGCAAGCGTAAAAATACCGATGTTGCCGAAAAAGTGCATTGGGCGTTGCAGGTATTTCTTAAAGAAAACCATCAGTACGAGGTCGCTCATTACGCGGGTTGTACGACTGAGGTTGTATTTTGAGCTTCCAAACTCGCGCGGACGATGGTTCACATCCACCTGCGTAATCTTTGTGGCACCTTCAAGCGTTACAAGCGCCGGAATATAGCGGTGAAGTTCGCCATAAATATGAATGCTTTTTATGGTATCGTTGGTAAAAATCTTTAGGGTACACCCCAAATCTTTCATATAAATTCCGGTAGCACGGCGAATGAGATAATTGGCAATTTTTGACGGTACTTTACGCAAAAACATGCCATCTTTTCGGTTGGCACGCACACCGGCCACCATGTCCCACTCCTCTTCTTCGATCATTCTCAGCATCATTGGTAAATCTGCCGGATCATTCTGTAAATCGCCATCAATTAAGGCTACAAATTCGCCTTCTGCCTGATCAATTCCAGCCTGCAGCGCCGAACTTTGCCCGTAATTCCGTTTTAACTCAACCAGTAAAAACCTGTCGTCGTTAATTTTCCGAATCTCCCGACGTGTATTATCGGTTGATCCGTCATCCACAAAAATCGCTTCGTAGTCAATTCCTTCGAGTGCGGCCTTTATTTGCTCCGATAATGGTTTAATGTTTGGTTCTTCGTTCCAAACACAAATTACGAGTGAAAGCTTTTTCATGATCTGTTTTAATCTGTTTGAAGCTGCATGAAATACAACCTTGATTTTGCGATCGTAAAGGTATAAATTCTGTTTTACGATAACCTACCCAATTCCATTAAGTTTCCAAATGAATGAAAAACGTATGGTTTTATACAACCAATCGTGTAATCCGTGCTGGTATTTTATTGAAATTGCTTTTTTATTGTATTCTTTGCGGAACTCCAAATTCAATTGCATAGGTCGGTCGCCATTATTTTTATAGCCAAGATACCCCGTCCACGATGGGGTAAAACGCCAGTTGTTTTTCTGAAAATCAGCACCTGCACCATAAAGTAGTGCATCGTTTTGCAGGTTCAGCTCATCGTTGGTTTGCCAGCTGTAAAAACCCAACATGGCATGCGGCCTAACGAGCAGTGTTTCCGACAGTCCGTAATCTTTCGAGAAACTAAAATCAAATGAATAAGCCGGCGTATCAGCATAACGGGCACCTTTAAAGTTGGTTCCGGAAGCGGTTTTTAATATGGCCCGAAACAAGGTATTCGGAAAAGCACGGTCTTTAAAAAGCTGAATAAGCGTTGAAAAATAAAAATCGCCGATTGCATAACCTTTTCCGTCTTTATCGCGCGAAAAACGTTCGTCACGTATTTCTTCGGTGTAAGCATAATGTTCAAACAACACGCCATACATTTCAACTGCAATTTTGTTTTGTACAAAAGGAATGTACGCCCGCCCCGAAATATCCTGGGTTGGATCGCCCGAAAGAAAGTGGCTCGAAACGGTCAGCTCCAACTCCATATGCCCTTCAATAAAACCTTTCTTAAGCTCCGGTACAGGCAGCGCATTTGGCCCCAGGTAAGCGGGCGAAATAATCAGCCAGCTTCGCCAGCCCGGATCACCGGTTTCCCAGCCGTGCGCATCATTCCACCACGACCAGTCTTCCTGAGCCGAAACAATTTGTAGTGTACTTGTGAATACAAGTAAAATAATAAGTAATCGTTTCATTGATTGTTTACACCTTTTTATCTTTTCCCGTGAAGAAGACCCTTTCTTCAGAAGTAGTTAAGATATACCAAATGTAAACGTTTTTTTTAATGCTGTCGATGTGCTCTATGAAAAAACATGGGGGAAGAAAAAAAAATAAGCCCCTCAGGGAAACTGAAGGGCTTAAAAATTAAAGTTTAAGTTTTTCTCTTATACTTTGGGGTATGCCGTCTTTGTGCACCATAATGCACATAGTTTTGTAATTCACGTAAGGTTTCGAGGCGTAGAAATAACCATCGTATTTATTGTAATCGCCCCACGAATTTTTCACTTTGTAAAAGGTACGTCCTTCCTGATCTTTTGCTGTTCCGATAATATGCATTCCATGGTCGTCGGTAGTTTCGTAATCATCAAAGGCTCTCTGGCGCATTTCCTGAGTAACTACCAATTCAGGTACCGGGTTGTCCAGTTTATACAGTTCTTTTTCTTTTTCTTTTTGTGGCAGAGCCTCCCATTTTGCAATTTCGGCATCATCCATGTTCTCGTCCGGAGCGGCCGGCAAAACAGCCACACCCTTATTACTGGTGGCAAATCCTTTTTCGCTGACATCGGCTGCCCATGCAATGGTTAATCCATTATTCAGCGAATAATCGATAATATTTTCCAGGTCTTCAAGTGGAACATTGTACACTTCATCCCACGACCAGTTATCAGGAACTTCCAGAATAAACTTATCGTAAAACGGGTGGTGTGTATACGAAGTAATCTCTACATAATCATCCATGTTCAATCCAACAAAATCGCTGGCAAAACTTTGTGGTGTATATTGTTTTCCTTCGTATTCAAATTTTTGTGGTAACTCGCCTAAATACGAGTTCAGGGTACCTTCAATAGCCTCGTGCCATACAGTGCTCAGTTTTCGGTTACCGTTTTTCACAACAGCGTCAACATGGTCTTTCAATACATTATCCATTTCGCCATGCACATGTTTTTCTTCGCCGTAGTTTAAACCATCGTAAACCGATTCCGGAACAATCCCATATTTCGCAATCATATTGGTAACATCGTGGAAAGCACCACCTGCCGAAAAATTCAGATTACCATGCACACGTACGTGCTTTTGGGCTTTTACTGAATAAGTATGCCATACAACAAACATTTCTGAAAGGTCAACCTCTGGTTTTCCCAGGCGCATCATTTCCGACTCCAGAAATGAAAGACCAGAAAACGACCAGCATGTACCCGAACGGTATTGGTCTTTTACAGGCGTGGCCGCTAATGAAATCTCGTCTTCAAAAACATAACCGGTTTCCTCCTCCTTTTTATCATTCTCCGCAAATACACTAAGTGTAAATACCGCAATTAATACGGTAAAAATAAAACGCAACTTCATCAATTAATTATTAAATTATTACCCCTCTTTTTTTTGAATTAGCGTCAAAATTAACAATTTATTCTTTTTAGAAAAGAGAATTTAAGGTAGACTTAATAAAAATTAGAGCTCGTTTTTCAGATTAAAAGTTATGTAATTTTTTATGTGACTAAAGTTACTGAACTTCGTGGTAACGAAAGCAGTCAATCAGGTGGTCATTCACCATGCCTGTAGCCTGCATGTGAGCATAAATAACAGTCGATCCGACAAACTTAAATCCACGCGATTTCAGGTCATTCGAAATCATGTCAGACAGTTCGGTTTTGGCGGGCAACTCAGCAAGCGTTTTAAAACTATTTATAATCGGCTTGTAATCCGTAAATTTCCAAATGTAACGATCAAAGGTGCCAAACTCTTTTTGCACTTCAAGAAAACGTTGCGCATTATTTACACAAGCCCTTATCTTTTGCTGGTTGCGAATAATTGATTTATCCTGAATAAGCTCCTGAATTTTATTTTCGGAATACTGAGCCACTTTTTGCGGGATAAAATGATCGAATGCCTTTCGAAAATTCTCGCGTTTGTTCAGCACGATTTGCCAGCTTAATCCGGCCTAAAAGCCCTCCAGCACAAAGAATTCAAACAATTTATCGTCATCATGAAGCGGCACTCCCCATTCTTCATCGTGATATTTAATCATCAACTCGTTTTTTGTTCCCCAATCGCAGCGTTTACACATAATTTTAGATTTTAGTGGCTATTCGTTAAAAAACCTAACAACATATTACTTCCAACTATGAAAATACTATTTTTGTTTGTTTAGAAAAAAGAATATGAGATTTCAGTAATGAGTAATGAGACAAGAGGTATTCGTGTAAAAATTTCAAATAATGATATTATTCTGCAAACAACAAAAACGGATCAAAATTTGATACTCTTAATACTCGGGACTAAATACACTGTACTAAAATCATGAAGAAACTTACCATACTTTTTGCACTCTTGTTGTCGATGAGTTTCCTGGCCGAAGCGCAATTGAATATCAACCATTTTATCAGGGTGGGAAGAACGCGCATTTCAATTGGCAACTACACTGGGGCAATCGAATATTTTAATATTGTAATTGAATTTAAGCCCTATTTGGCAGAAGCGTATTTGTACCGCGGAATGGCAAAACATTCGCTGGAAGATTACCGCGGCGCCATTGCCGATTACGATAAGGCAATTGAAATAAAACCTTATTACCCGCGCGCTTACAACAACCGCGGGATGGCCTATCACAACCTCAGGCTTTACAGTCGTGCTATTGAGGATTACGACCGGGCGCTGGAATTTGATCCGTCTGATGAATCGATATACAACAACCGCGGAATTGCAAAATTGGCACTGAAAAACCTTGAAGGAGCCATTGAAGATTATGACAAGGCGCTTGAGGTAAACCCAAAATCGACACATGCCCTGATGAACCGAAGTAACGCCAAAATTGTAAGCGGAGATATTAAAGGAGCCATCAGCGATTTAAACCAGGTAATTATCATCAGGCCACATTATGCTGCCGCTTACCTAAACCGCGGTTTGGCGCGTTTTGAGCTGGAAGATTATGCATCAGCATTGCGCGACTACGACCAAAGTATTCGCTTCGATGCAACAAATGCGCTTGCCTTTAATAACCGGGGTATTGTAAAGCACAAACTTGAGGATTACGAAAGTGCCATAATGGATTACGATATGGCCATACAGCTGAACCCGGAAATGGCCAGTGCCTATTTTAACCGTGCCATGGCCCGCGAAATATTAAACCGTCCCGGTTATGAACAGGACTACCAAATTGCAGCCCAGTTAAATCCGCAATTCGATTTTAGCCAACGACGAATTGATGCCGAACAACTGGCACAAAAGCAACAGCAGCAACAAAAACAACAGCAGAATTCATCATCGTCGCAAAACAATAGTCAGCAAAACTCGCAGGCAAATCAGCAGGCGCTGGCACAAAACAATCAGCAACAATCGGCGCAGCAAAACAAAGCTTCGGTTGCCGATCAGAAATCGGATGAGCAAAAACGCAAAGAAGAAATGGAAGCTGAAAGACGCCGACGCCGCATGCGTATGGATTTAGTGATTGAAGACACCCGCGATATTCCACAGGAAGTGGAAGAGGTTGACGATGGCCGCATTCAGAATAAAAATATTGTTATCGACCTGCAGCCCATGTTCTTTATCTCGGCTTTTGAGAAAAACGCTGTGGATTATGAGCGCTTCCAGTATTACAACGTGGTAATTGATGATTTAAATGCCGAGAACAATTACAATCCGTTGCTCTCCATTTCGAATAAACCGGTAACCACTTACCAGTCGGTTTTCGAGAATTTCATCTTGTTTTTTAATGAAAAAATCGAGGTGCAGGAAAATGCGCACAACTATTTAAACCGAGGTATTTTTTACAGTCTTACGGGCGATTACAACAGTGCATTTGCCGATTTGGATAAAGCGATAGCTTTGGATGAAAAAAACTCGTTGGCTTACTTTACGCGTGCCAACACACGCTATAAGCTAAAAGAACAGGTGGAGCTTTTGGCCGGAATGGGTTCAACCAATTCGCTGACATTAAACGAGGGAAAGATTAAGGATGACAGCAATGAAAAGCCATCGGTGGTTGAATATCAGGAAATTCTTGATGATTATGCGGTGACGCTGTTTCTTGATCCCGATTTCTTTTTTGGCTATTACAACCGTGCGTTTATAAAATTACGTTTGGGTGAATACCGCAGCGCTGTGGAAGATTTAAATCGTGCCATTGATTTGGAGCCGGAATTTGCAGAAGCTTATTTTAACCGCGGCCTTACAAAAATTTTCCTTGATGATATTGAAGGCGGTGCTTTGGATTTAAGTCGCGCCGGTGAACTTGGAATCGATGGGGCTTACAATATTATAAAACGATATTGCAACTAGGTATTAAAGGGAGGTTGGTCATTGGTCATTGGTCATTGGTCATTGGTCATTGGTCATTGGTCATTGGAAAACCAATGTAATAGTTATCCTTGCAAAAAAACATGCTTACATTTTTACAAAAAACACACGTCTTTTTTAAAAAAACACACTACGTTTTTACAAAAACGTAGTGTGTTTTTTGTATGCTTCCGAAAAGCCCTGTTATCAGGCCTTTTCGTACTTCAGTTTTTTCAGCTCGGCAGCGGTGTAAAAATGGTTCGGACAACCTTTATCGACTTTGTCTTCTACGCTCGTTTGCAACGAGTGATAGTTAGTGTTTTTTGCACGGTGCAATAACAAAAAAATAATTATCCGCTGAGCAGCGCCACCGCCAACCGGCAGGGATTGTAGCGGTAGCTTGCCGCAGCTTTTGCTTTGTGACAACCGGCTATTGGGAGCGACCAAAGGAAGCTCCCCTACAGCCTTTGCTGGAACATAGCAAAAGGTGTGGCAACTTTAGCGGAAAGCCCGGCTGCCGGCAAAATAATTTTGGTCATTGGTCATTGGTCATTGGTCATTGGTCACTGGTCATTGGTCACTGGTCATTGGTCACTGGACATTGGTCATTACAAAAATGATAAATTGTTGAATTGTTAAACTCATAAGCAGCAGTTCTGAATCTTGTAACCTGGATGCCAGACGCTCACTTCTTGAAACTTGTAACTCGTAGCTGTTCTCAACTTTCTACTTTTGCCTTTATACTTTTACCTTGTATTTTTTTACTTTTGCCTCGTCACATTTTGACTTTATACTTTTTACTTGAATTATGAATCAGCCATTAGCAGAACGCTTACGACCCAAAACTTTAGACGACTACATCGGGCAGGAACATCTTGTTGGGAAGGATGCTGTTTTGCGCAAACTGATCGATTCGGGTAAAATAACATCACTTATTTTGTGGGGGCCTCCGGGAGTGGGGAAAACCACTTTAGCCCGCATTATTGCCAATACACTTGACCGGCCGTTTTACACCCTCAGTGCCATAAACTCGGGCGTAAAAGATATTCGCGATGTGATTGACAAGGCCAAAAAACAGCAGTTTTTCAGTCGCCCAAATCCGATACTTTTTATCGACGAGATACACCGTTTTAGCAAATCGCAACAAGATTCACTGCTGGGTGCTGTTGAAGATGGTACCATTACATTGATTGGTGCAACAACGGAAAACCCTTCGTTCGAAGTGATCTCTCCTCTGCTTTCGCGCTGCCAGGTTTATATTCTGGAGCATTTGGATAAAGCTGCTTTGCTAAAGATCATTAAACAAGCTGCAAAAAAAGATACCTTACTTAAAGAGAAAAAGATAACACTGCGCGAAGATTCGGCGATATTGCGTTACTCGGGCGGTGATGCCCGGAAACTGCTAAATGTGCTGGAACTGGTTACACTTGGCGAAGACAGCGACAACATAGTTATTACCAATAAAAAGGTAACCGACAAGCTGCAGAAAAACCTTTCGATATACGATAAGAAAGGCGAAATGCACTACGATATCATTTCGGCATTTATAAAAAGTATTCGTGGTGGCGATCCGGATGCAGCGGTGTACTGGCTCGCACGCATGCTTGAAGGTGGCGAAGACATTAAATTTATTGCCCGCCGTTTGCTGATACTGGCCGCCGAAGATGTTGGTCTGGCCAATCCGAATGGTCTGCTGATGGCACAAAACACTTTCGATGCCGTGCATAAAATCGGGATGCCCGAAGCGCGTATTATTTTATCTGAATGTACGATTTACCTGGCTACCTCGCCCAAAAGTAATTCAGCCTACGAAGCCATCGATAATGCCATTGCACTGGTAAAACAAACGGGCGATCTTCCGGTGCCGTTACATATACGAAATGCACCTACCAAGTTGATGAAAGAAATTGGCTACGGCAAAGATTACAAATATGCACATGCCTACGATGGCAACTTTGTGGAGCAGGATTTTTTACCGAAAGAGATTAAAAACAACCGTATTTACCAGCCGCAAAACAACGCATCTGAACTGAAAATTCTGGAGCGATTGAAGAAGTGGTGGGGGAATCGGTTTTAGTCACTCGACATTTGTCATTAGGCACTCGTTTTATTCATATTCATACAATTGAATTCGCTGAATAGAATAATCTCCATGGCTTATTCGTACGTGTCTTCCCTGGTGAGTTTGATCTCCGTTAAGGTGTCGTAATACATTCCATTCACCGTTTTCGAAATAACCTTCCTCGCACTTTAAAATGCCAACTATTTTGTTTCTTTTCTTCCAGTTTTTAAACGTAACTACAACTCCTGATCCGGCAATATAAAACTCATTTGTATCGGTTTGAATAATTATAGCGCCTCCTGAATCCCAAACATCTTTTGTGGCTCCTGCTTCCCAGCCTAATGTGTAACTGTTTTTAAACGAAAATTCGTAATCTCCCAAAACCACTGTACTTAGTATTTTATCTTTATCGAGTAAAACACCTTCCAAGCTATTCCTACCAAAATTTTCAGTTATTAAAGGATTAAGTTGCTCGATTAATTTATAAGCATTCGCCAGTTCCGTATTTATGCCACTCTCGATTGAGAATGGGGAGAACCCGATCGCTTCGTAATGACCAATTGCAAATAGTGCTTTTGCACCTACAGTGTTATCGAAACGATGTTCGGGAATGAAGAGCGGATTATTTTGGCGAACATAAAGGTCATTCCATTTTTCAAAGTCAGGTGTGTAGAAATCAGGCGAAAGCATGTCAACAGAAGGTGCTCCGGCCTTCCAAATATCCATTAAATGAGGTAGTGGGCCGGCACTGGGATATTCTCCGGG
The DNA here is from genome assembly GCF_041583095.1 of Draconibacterium sp. Classification (NCBI taxonomy): domain Bacteria; kingdom Pseudomonadati; phylum Bacteroidota; class Bacteroidia; order Marinilabiliales; family Prolixibacteraceae; genus Draconibacterium; species Draconibacterium sp. Next base: position 4,661 of record NZ_JBFHGM010000130.1, on the reverse strand, counting down.
AATTTTACCCGGCCTTATCAAGGCAGCATTCACATACATGGGCAATGGATAAATTTCTTTTCCTGCCCTGGTTATCTCTTCGGTAAATTTGGCAAAATTCCAGGCCATAAATAATTCATCAGTTGCATAGCCCTGACCAAAAACCTCTTCCCAGCTGCCTTGTGTTTTATAGCCGTTTTTTCTCCAGATACTCAAAAATTCAGGAACTAATATTTTCTTGTTACTCTGCAAATAGTCCAATAGTTCGGCGGGCACTTGTTCTTTAAACAGCTGGTTGGCCAATGGGTGATAATCCCTTGCCGATGGTAACATTCCAATTTCATTCTCAGGCTGCACCATAATTACTGTTTGCTGTTCACCATCAACTTTTTTAATGTGGCTCATTAATGCTTTAAAAGCATTTAAATCAGCCTGAAGATTGTTTTCACTAAATGGGGTTAATATTTCCTGGCTAACCCCTCTTTCATCAATAGCTCTTGGATATTTGGCTTGGTTTTGTTTTACCCAGGATGGCACATGGCTACTCATGCTGTTTTTCCACGAACCAAACCAAAGGAGAACTATTTTCATATCGTTTTTTCGGGTCTCTGCCAAAAGCTCATCCAATAATTCAAAATCGAATTGCCCCTCCCGGGGTTCAATCAATTCCCAATAAACAGGTGCGAGAATTGTATTTAGGTTCATCGCTTTTAACTTTTCCCAGTGTGGTTTCATATATTCTACTGAAGTAAAAGATGAATTTCCTAATTCTCCTCCTAAAACAATAAATGGTTTTCCTTCAACAACTATATGTGTTTTATCTCCCGACTTTTCCAGGTATGGAATTTTGTGCTGTGTGTATCCGAACTGAATTTGCAGGAGTAGAACATACAGGATAATTGCAATTTTTGTTGTATTCATTCTGTATAACTAGAATTACAAGGATGGCAATACTAAACCGGGTGCAATTTGCAAAACAATTCCTTTCATGTAACACCAACCTTTTTAATTAAAAATAATATATAGCTCAAATGTAACATTTTCATCGCTATACCTAATAATGTTTGAGACTCCGGGTTATGCCCCTCAACGAAGATTTCACAAAAGGTTCAGAAAGGTAGGTTTGAGCGGAGAACAATTACTTAACTGCATAAACAATGAGCCATTTAATTTCTTCGGATAAAGCGCTTTCCAAAATAATTTGCCGAAGCAATTCCAGCTCTTCCCCCAATCGTTTACTTTGCACTGAAGTGTTCCATCGTATTTACAGCGCATACAACCGTCGATCAGGTATATATCCACCTTCGGATTTAATGCTGTTTTCATTTTTGTACTACTATTGCTTTTTATATTACAAGAGTGCAATTGAAAGTGTTCAATGGTTTGTTCGCATAATGCTCACCGTTTGTGTATAATTCTGTTGCAATTGAAAATCGGTACGATTTTCCGATTTAAAACCATAGTTTGCCAGAAGTAGAAAATCTTGAGACCGATAACAAGTAATGAATTATAGCTGCAATGGGAAACGGTGCAAAACGATTTCATTTCATAACATAAACGAATACCATCACTCAGTTTCTCCAAAAGCCTTAGCCAAACCACTTGGTCCGGTTGGTGCCATATCCTTGAAAATCCATCTTAATCCCCGGGTATATCCCTCTGCCGCTACCCCTGTGTGGCGTTCTCCTTCAATAACGAAATTTAGCAATGAGAGATCCTGGTATTGATGACTCTCAATTTGCTTTTGTAAACGAATAATGGGATCGCGAAAAGCCGGATATTCATCTCCCCCCGCCGAGAGAAAAAGCCTGACAGGCAACTCATTGGTTAATTTAGAATAGGCACTATCTGTTAGGAATAAATAGTTCTGGCCCCACATCGCCGCGGGACTTATTGCAATATACCGTTTAAAAAGTTCCGGATTACAATACATGGCATAAAGCGAAAAAAGTCCTCCTGCAGATTGTCCACCCAATGCCCGAATGGATTTGTCTGCTCTGTAATTTGATTCAATAGTTGGAATAACCGATTTTTCAAGAAATTGAAGAAATCCGGGCCCATCGCCAGTATTCTGATTAAACTCATACCATTTTGTTGGCGTCAGATCAAGCATCCTTAAACTGTCATAATTTACATTTTCGCCCGGATAAGATAAGCCAACCATAATCATTTCAGGAATTACATTATCATACCGTAAGTTTCCGTAGATTGAATAAAGCAAGGGCATGTGCCAGTAACCATCTAAAAAATAAAACACGGGATATTTTTTATTTTTTGAATTATTGTAACTGTCCGGAAGAAAAATAATCAGTTCATGATCTCTGCCGGTTAATTCATTTTTTAATTGCACAGTCTCCGTGTTTTTTAGTACGAAATTTTGCGACCGTGCCTTAAATGCGGGTTGCAGCAATAAGCCAACCAGAACGGTTAACAGAAAATGCTTAGGGCAAGAGTTTTTTGTTACACATTTCATATTTCGAGATTAAATTACTGATACTTATGCTATAACAAAAACGGTTTCAAATGGTTTCAACAGTGTATTTATACAAAGCAGGCCATTGCGGGCTTGTTAGTTAAACAATGAGATTCCGAAAATTACATTTAAGCTACTGTATTCCGAGTTCCAGACAACGTAATTACTCATCGTATCGCGATTGGTGTTATATCTTATTTCAATGCTATACCGATCCTGGTATTTATAACCTGCTCCAAAAGCGAAATTGCCTCTCGATTTCAACTCAAGGGTAGAGGCTATTGAGCCATCATTTCTGGTGTTTTTCAACGATGAATTAAATGCAAAATCAAAAACATAAACAATGTTCGCAAATAGTTTTGATTGATCATTCAGGTAAAAATAGTGTCGCACTCCTACCGGCAATTCAATTGATTTGTAATCAACTTTTGATATAAGAACTCCTCCCGAAAGGCTTGATTCGCTGGTTTGTTCAGCTTTATAATAACGATAAGTTGGTTCGGCTATAATGCCCCATTTGTTTTTATTCGACGATAAAAGAAATTCAGCTTCAGCTCCCAGCCTGAAACTAAGCGAATTACCAAAATCAGTATTTTTTAAACTTGATTCCGAATTTTCCATCGATAGCTTACCCATAGTTACACCGGGCCTTAACGAAAGATTAAAAAAATCCTTTAGTTGTTTTGTTTCATAAAAGCTGATATAATCGGAATTTGTACAACTATTGAACTTTGTAAATACTCGTTTCAAATCGTTTTCTACATATTTGATAGCCGTAAAATCACGTTCTTCCATCGTTTTGCATTTCATGTCGGCATAAAGCTGTTGCCTGAAAGTATAATTATGCGCATACCCATCATCTACCAAATACTGCTTATATATTAATTGATTTATATCAGAATCTTTCATCTTATAAAAGAACCTGGTAATATTGGTACCATTATAAAGAAACAAAGAAGCCTCTCCATCAATAAGCACCTTAAGAAACAAAAGTTCCTGCTTAAACTCCGGATTTTTGTTCGTGCTCAATTCGTTGATGCTGTTACCCGAATAATCAATCTTTACATCGGCCCTTACATATCGGGTTAAATCACCAATGCCAAATTCTTTTACCGATTGAATGTCTGCCTCTTCAACAGGCCCATCCGGAGTTAGTTTATAATCAAAACCGGTTGGATTGTAATACCAATCAACGTTTTTTATCAAACATTCTGTTCTTTGATTTGATTCATCAATAAAATACCCCTTTTCAAAATCTATTTGACTATAGGATTCAATAGTTACGAACGTTAATAGTGTAAGTATTAATGTTTTTAGTTTCATCACGTAATAATAATTGGTTAAAAATTTTGTTTGAAGTTAAACCACGCCAAGGCCTGGCTTCTCTTATTTCTATTGTCTATTCATGTTTGGAAAATCGGGAACATCAAAGTGTTTTGCCTTTGAATTGAGATAAAACCGTAAGGAATCGTTTCCTTCTACTAACCAAATCATGGCCTCGGTATTAATTTTCTCAATATAAATATTAGTCGAATCAAACTCGTTATGAATTAGCAAGTTGAAGCTATTTAGTTGCCAATCGCCTTTAACAAGGTTTTCGGCACTTTCAACTTTGGTTCTATACTGATAGGTATTATCGGAAGCAAAATTCCAAATTTTCGCGTTGTCATCTTCGGTTTGATTAATGGCTCCTGTTTTTAGGTCGATCACCTTTACAATTTCCCAGTCATAATACGTAAGCAATTTTTCCGCCTTATTCCCGCACGAGTAAAAAATGCCGGATAGAACTACTAACAGTAATAATTTTTTCATTTGCTTTCAGTGCGTTTTATGTCGTTTTTTCAAACTTGTAGTAATGCTTGTGCACGATGCGAAACGGGCAATACAATATTCTCCTTTTTGTTGAGCCGACATCTATTCCGTTTTGTTCTTTTGTAAAATCTTATTGGCCACTTTAAAGCCAATACCCACAAAAATGATGATAATACCAAATGTTAAATATTCCCATTCGCCTCTGAAATTCATTGACGGCATGTTACGGTGACGACTATCAATCTGGGATAGTAAAAACTGAAAAATATTAGCGATTACAAACCCAAATCCAGAGATGTAGAATAATTTGTTCAGGATGATGAGCAAATCGGAAATTTCCTCCTTTTTCTTTGTTGCTTCTTTATTAATGAATTTGTCGCGCAGGAAATTCAATATC
>NZ_JBFHGM010000129.1:0-13575 GCF_041583095.1 Draconibacterium sp. | reverse complement strand
TAGCTATTCGAAACTGTTATGTCCATCATGTTAATGGCAAGGTTGGAGGTAAAAAGACTGGTGGTATTTATGTTGAGGTGCGCGGAGAGCAAGTCAAGACTAAATTTCATAATCTGTTAATTGAAAACAATAGAATTGCACACACCGGAGGCGTTGGAATCTCCAATCAGTCGAGCTGGGGAAACATAAAAAGCGATGATTACCATCCGTGGACAAACTTTGTAATACGCGGCAATAGAGTGGAACATACCGGCCGAAACGGAATAATTATGCGTTATGCCTTAAATCCAATAGTTGAATACAATGTATTGGCCTACAACAGCCGTTTCGATACCGGGCACAGCGTGTTTAATTTTAATACGGTTGGCTGTGTGGTGCAATACAACGAAGCTTATGGCAATACCAGCGATAATCCGGATGACATTGACCACGGCGGGTTTGATGCTGATTACAATTCGCGCGGAACGATAATACAATACAATTACAGCCATGACAATAACTGGTTTTGTGGCATTATGAAACGCCCGGTTAACACCGATATTACCATTCGTTATAACATCAGTCAGAATGAACTGCTGGGGGCATTCTTGTACGGATTTCCAAAAGAAACCGGAGTTAAAGATGTGAAAATTTACAACAACACCATTTACTTTGGAAAAGGTAAAGGAACACGCGTTTTTGTGGCAGCCGGAAAAACACGAATACCAACTGAAACTGCCTTTTATAACAATATTTTCTGTTTCGAAGAAAAGGCAGAATGGGGCTTTGAACCTGATGAAACCTGCGTTTTCGAGAACAACCTGTTTGTAAATGTTGGTCCGAAAGGCGAAGCAGCAATTAACAAAAATCCCCAATTTGTAAATCCGGGAAGTGGAAAAACCGATATTGATATGAAAGATCCCAACAGACTGTCGGGATATAGATTAAAAGAAGGTTCGCCTGCAATACAAACAGGGAAAGAACTGGAAAACAATGGTGGTAAAGATTTTTCAGGTAGGCAGATTTCCGGTATTCCCAACATAGGAGCATTGTAAAAGTTGGTTTTTAAGGCAAATCATATTCAAACAAGATGTAGTAGTGCAGAATAATTTCTGGTGGAAAAAGTTAAAAAGAAGGTATTTTATACCTTGCCACAATATTTCAAACAAAAGTAAAAGGAACGATTTGTTTCTAATCGAGTAAAAAATAATTCAGATGAGAAAATTTAAAATTTCTGATGTATTGATTCTATTCACTTCACTTGTGTTCGTTTTTCTGGTAGTTGGATGCCAGGGAAAAGAACCTTTAGAATTACCAAATATTTTGTGGTTAACAAGCGAAGATAATAGCCCGTTTTTGGGGTGTTATGGTGATGCTTATGCAACTACGCCCAACCTCGATAACTTGGCCTCAGAAGGCTTTTTGTATACACACGCTTATGCAAATGCGCCCGTTTGTGCTCCTGCCAGAAATACAATTTTAACAGGTATTTATGCCATTTCGGGAGGTAATCAACACATGCGAAGTTCGTATCCCAAATCGGAAACCATAAAGCCGTATCCTGAATATTTAAAACAACTGGGCTATTACTGTACCAATAATTCGAAAACCGATTACAACACGAGTAGTGCTGATCCGGATGCTATTTGGGATGAATGTAGTCGCGAAGCCCATTACAAGAACCGGAAGGATAGCCAGCCATTCTTTGCCGTTTTCAATACTACCATTTCTCACGAAAGCAGCATTCATAATTCAATACCCGGCGAAAATCTTCGTCACAAACCCGAGGATGTGAAACTACCTCCATATCATCCTGATACTCCGGAGTTGAGACACGACTGGTCGCAGTACTACGATAAGGTGGAAGATATGGATGCACAGATTGGCAAGTGGCTGAAAGAATTGGATGAAGCAGGTTTAGCCGAGAATACGATTGTGTTCTACTACGGCGATCATGGCGGTGTGCTTGCCCGAAGCAAACGCTATGTTTACGAAAGCGGAACGAGAGTACCTTTTATCGTTCGAATACCGGAGAAATACAAACACCTTTTTCCTGCCGAAAAGCCCGGTTCGAAAGTTGATCGGCTGATCAGCTTTGTCGATTTGGTTCCAACGTTGTTAAGTATAACAGGAGTGGATATTCCTGATTATTTGCAGGGAGATGCCTTTTTGGGAGAACAAAAAACTAAGGATCCTGAGTATGCCTTTATGTTTCGTGGCCGAATGGATGAAAGATACGATATGTCTCGTGCTGTTCGGGATAAAAAGTACCGATATATTCGAAATTATATGCCTCACCGGATTTATGGCCAGCATTTGGAATACTTGTGGCGCGCTCCTTCTATTCGGTCGTGGGAACAGGCGTATCAGAATGGTGAGTGTAATAAGGATCAAAGAAAATTCTGGGAAACCAAACCCAAGGAAGAATTGTACGATACCGAAAATGATCCATGGGAAGTAAATAACCTGGCGAATGATCCACAGTACAAAGATGTATTGGAAAGAATGCGGAATGCGAACAAAAACTGGCTAATCAAAATAAATGATACCGGATTTATTCCTGAAGCCGATATGGTTGAAATTACACGGGATGTACCCATGTATGATTACATGCGGTCGGGGAAAATTAACCTGGAGAACATCATAAACGCAGCTGAAGTCGCAACAATGGGTAATCCTGAAAACCTCTCCGCGTTGCAAAACTACCTGAAGGATGAAGACAGCTCGGTACGGTACTGGGGAGCGCTTGGTTTGTTGCTGCTGGGAAACAGCGCTGATCCCGTTAAAAAGGATCTTGTCGCTGCCCTTAATGATCCTTCGTCGAGTGTGAAATCAGTAACGGCTGAAGTGCTTTATAGTCTGGGGGAACAGGATATTGCAAGAAAAGCGCTACTTGAGGTAATAGGAAGCAGTAACGAGTTTGGCCGCTGCTATGCCCTGAACTCGATTGATGTTACTCAGGACTCCAGTTCAGTCGTAATCGATGGTGTGATAGAAATGATGAAATCGTTACCCGACCTGAGCAGAAACCAGTATGATCTTAGAGCGGCTAAGGTATTGCTTGATAAATGGGGTGTCGATCTCGCAGAATACGATATTAATCTGGACTGGTAAAATTGAAAGAAAATGAGAAAATACAACAAAAAACCGGCTACTCAAATTGATTTTATTTTGGTTCAAATTTTCTTTCTGACATTTCTTTTTATAGCTACCAACAGTTTCAGTCAAAACAATGATACTGTCCAGGCGCGACATAAGGTTACGCTGCCCGAGGCACACATAGGAGATTTGGAAATAGATACCAAACTACTGGATAGTTACGAATTGCTGCCAGCAAATGTTCGACAGTTTTATTTCGATGCCAGAGCTGTTTTCTCTGAAATACCAGATGCTGATTTTAATCAGCCCAAAATACTCGCATCGGCCCAAAAACATGAAATCGTATTAATGGGGCATCCGATGCTAGGCAACTTAAAACCAGACGGTGTTACGCTTTGGTTACGACCGGCAACATCAGGTCCGTTCCTGCTCCTGATAAAAAACAATAACGGAATAAGTAAGCAAGTGATACCGATTAAATCGGTACAGCCAGGTGTGGCAAAAAAAGTAGTTGTTAATGAATTAGCACCTGATCAAAACTATAGCTACGAGATTTTATCTCAGAAGCAAGTGTTGGCAAAAGGAACTTTTACTACTGCGCCGAAAAAGGGAAGTCAGGGAGAATTCAGGTTAACTTTTGGGTCGTGTTTTCATAAAATAGGAATTCAAAATCCGAACCTTGTTAACCAGATAATTGCAAGAAAACCGAAAGCCATGATGTTGCTTGGCGATATAGCTGTGGATGACAGGGAGAATAACATTGAAATGCACCGATCCGATTACTTGTTGCGTGATCTTTCAAAATCATGGCAAGAATTAGCTGCAAACATTCCTCTTTTTACTTCATGGGACGACCACGATTACCTTAATAATGATCTGAGCGGCATGCCGGATGGAATAACATCTGAAAGCAGGGAAAGATTACGCATGGTGTGGAGACAAAATTGGAACAACCCAGAACCTGATGGTGAAGGAATTTATTTTAATACTCGTATAGGGCCCGTAGAAATTATTATGTTGGATACCCGATCCTGCAGAACAATTAACAAGCGCGGAGAATATTCTTCTTACCTTGGGATTGATCAGCAAAACTGGCTAAAAAATACCCTCAAAAATTCAACGGCAACATTTAAAATTATTTCAAGTGGCACCATGTGGAACGATGATGTGTCGAATGGTAAAGATTCATGGGGAACCTGGGATACCGGTGCAAGGGAAGAAATTTTTTCGTTTATAGAACGACATCAAATTTCCGGGGTGATTTTGCTTAGTGGTGATCGACACGGAGCAAGATCGTTTACCATTCCCCGAAAAAACGGACATAGATTTTATGAATTCGAAGTTGCTACTCTGGGAGGAGTTCCCGGGCCGGACGCCATGGCTCCGAATGCCGAGAACCAATTGTTTGGTTATGATGGTGACAGGTTTATTGCCTTCGGAGAATTTACGTTTTATACTTCAGGGGAACAGCCCTCACTTGTTTTCAGGTTAATCAATCAATATGGTCAAATTCTGGAAGAAATCCCATTGGTATATGATATGTTGACACCTCCTGGTATTTAGGATTCTCAATTATTGAACCATAATTGCCCGATGACTTGAGTAAAACATATTATACCAATTGTTTTTCAGTGTGAGCTTTAAGCGAAACGGTGAAATTATCCCGAAATTTCGGGAGTTAATGCCGATTGACGAGGAGAATTATCTTAGATAAGGCTAATCCTCATTTCACATCGGTATAATACATTTGCAACGCTCTCTTTGCATTGGCTGGTTATAAATTATGCTAATACTTTTTTATATTGGGCAGGTGAAAAACCGGAAATTTCTTTAAAAATCTTAGAAAAATGGTAGCGGTTGGCAAACCCGGTTTTATAAGCGACCTGATCGATTGAAAAATTTGAATGATGTAATATAATACATGCTTGATTAATCCGTTTTTGGCGAATATACTTCTGCGGAGACATGCCGGTTTCCTTAGAAAATAATTGAATAAATGCATTTGTTGACATTCTTGCTTCTTCTGCAAGAATTGAGTTGCTCAAATCTTTATCTATATTCCGCTCAATATAAGCCAGACTATTTAAAATTCGTTGATTTTTCGATAAGATATTCCAGCTTTCTTCAGGCAGTTCTGCCAGCAAATCCGTAATAAGTGATTGTAGGGCCAGGCTGATATGAAAGCTGAATTTTGTGTTTTCATAATTCAAATGGCGCTTAATCATTTGTAGTTTCTCCAATAAATGATCGGTTAAGTCGAAACAAAAGATACCCGGTTGAAAAGTGTCGTATGGAATGCCTATGTTAAAATGAATAAAGAGGTGCAGTATATATTGATCTAACTTTTCTTTTTCTTCAGAAAAGTTAGTATTTACTCTTCCTCCCTGTAACGAACAACCGGCCTTTGGAATTTTATTGTTATATAACCTGGTAGCATATGAGGTGTTAGGAGGAATCATAATTACCTTGTTTGGCGCAAGATGATATTCTTTCCCATTGTAGATAATTACAGCTCCGCTTGAACTGTTATGGTAAATGCGCCAGTATGGAAAAGACAATTCCTTAAATTCCCACTTTTCAAGCCACCAGTGTCGGCAACACAACAATTGAATCTGATATTTTGGAAAGTATTGGGTAACATCCGATGGATCACCGAAATGCGGAATTATATTCTGTCGTGTCATAGTTTTATTTAATAGAAATAGATACAAAATTAATAAAATTAAGCATTTTAAATAACTGTGCTTTTATTCACCTTTGCTTATCACTTAAATAAAATTAACAAACAATAAAACATAATCAAAAATGGCAAACAGATTAATTGGAGATTTACCTAAAGTAGGTATTCGTCCGGTAATTGATGGTCGCGAAAATGGTGTTCGTGAATCACTTGAAGTTCAGGTAATGGAGTTGGCAAAAGCAGCTGCTGCATTTATCGAAAATAACCTTCGTTTTCCAGGTGGCGAAAAGGTAGAATGTGTACTGGCAGATACATGTATTGGAGGTGTTGCTGAAGCTGCAATGTGTGCCAGTAAATTTAAAAAAGAAGGAGTAGGAGTTTCATTAACGGTAACACCATGCTGGTGCTACGGAACAGAAGTAATGGATACAGATCCTCTGCTTCCAAAAGCAGTTTGGGGATTCAATGGAACCGAACGTCCGGGAGCTGTTTATCTGGCTGCTGCTTTAGCCGGATATACACAAAAAGGTCTTCCAACTTTTGGAATTTACGGACGCGATGTACAGGATGCAGGAGATACAAGCATTCCTGCCGATGTTCAGGAAAAATTATTACGCTTTGTTAAGTCTGCACTTGCTGTGGCACAAATGAAAGGTAAATCTTACCTCTCGATTGGATATAGCTCAATGGGTATAGCCGGTTCAATGGTTGATTCTAACTTTTTTCAGGATTACCTTGGAATTCGCACCGAATTTGTTGAGTCAGTAGAAATTTTGCGTAGAATAGATGAAGGTATCTATGATGAGGAAGAGTATCAAAAAGCCCTGGCCTGGACCAAAGAAAACTGCAAAGAAGGAGAAGATCCGAATGCACCGGAAGATCAGGCTGATGATGCAAGAAAGCAAGTAGAGTGGGAAACCGTTGTGAAAATGACGTTGATTTGCCGCGATATGATGATTGGTAATCAAAAGCTTATCGACAAAGGTTTTAGAGAAGAAGGTTTAGGAAGAAACGCTATCTGTGGTGGTTTTCAAGGGCAAAGACAATGGACTGATTACAAGCCGAATGCCGATTTTACTGAAGCGATTCTTAATTCATCCTTCGATTGGAATGGAATTCGTGAGGCATTTGTGTTTGCAACGGAGAATGACAGCTTAAATGCGGTGCCAATGTTATTTGGCCACTTGTTAACCAATACAGCTCAGATTTTCTCTGATGTTAGAACGTATTGGAGTCCTGATGCCGTTAAAAGAGTTACCGGAAAAGAGCTAACAGGATTAGCGGAAGGTGGTATAATTCACTTAATTAATTCAGGATCAACTACACTCGATGCAACTGCACAACAACGCAATGCCGAAGGCGAACCTGTAATGAAACCTTTCTGGGAAATAACTGAAGAAGAAGCTCAAAAATGTTTGGATAATACAAAATGGCCTCAGGCAGAGCGCGGTTATTTCCGTGGAGGTGGTTATTCATCGCAGTTTAAAACCGAGGGCGAAATGCCGGTTACCATGTCGCGTGTGAACCTGGTGAAAGGTATTGGCCCGGTATTGCAAATTGCGGAGGGCTGGACTGTTGAACTTCCTGATGAGATTCACACTGTACTTGATGTACGTACAAATCCAACCTGGCCAACTACCTGGTTTGTTCCAAAAGCTACAGGACAAGGCGCTTTTAAAGATGTTTATTCAGTTATGGCCAATTGGGGGGCAAATCATGGAGCAATTAGCTATGGACATATTGGTGCCGATTTAATCACTTTAGCTTCCATGTTGCGCATTCCGGTTAGCATGCACAATGTTTCTGAGGACGACATTTTCCGTCCAAGTTCGTGGGCTTCTTTTGGTGAAGAAAAGGAAGGTGCGGATTATAGGGCATGCGAAAATTACGGATCACTATATGGTATAAAATAGGATTTGAATTTTTATTGAGTAGGGGCAAGGAGATAACTTCTTGTCCCTTAATTAATACCTTACCTACATTATAGAACTAGAACTATGAGTCAGAAAGATATTGCTATTGTTTTTGATTGCGGGGCAACCAATGTTCGGGTTATTGCAATGGATAAATGCGGGAAGCAAATTGCTTCACACTCACTTCCTAACGAAACCGATAAGGATCCGCATTATCCGGGTGGCAGAATTTGGGATTTGGATAAACTGTGGCAGAAATTAGCTTCAGCAGCCAAACACATTACTGCCGAAATAGATTGCAATCGTATCGCCGGAACTACAGTTACTACTTTCGGGGTAGATGGTGCATTTGTCGATGCTCAGGGAAAATTATTATATCCGGTTATCTCGTGGCAATGCGAGCGCACAACTCCGATAATGGCCAATATCGAGAAATATTTGCCATTATTAGAGTTGTATAAAACCAGTGGTGTATTCCCTTATGCCTTTAATACCATAAATAAGATGATCTGGTTTCGTGAAAACCGGCCTGATGTTCTGGAAAATGCACATCAGTTTTTATTTATCCCCTCGCTGTTAATTAATAAACTTTCAGGAGCTTTTAAAAACGATGCGACTATGATGGGAACAGCGATGATGGCTGATTTGAAATCGCGTAAAATGTCGCCAAAGATTTTGAAAGCCATTGGAGTAGGGAGTGAATTGTTTGGTGAAATTGGTGAACCTGGAAGTCAGGCCGGAACGGTTAACGAACATTCTGCATCCGAAACCGGCTTACCTAAAGATACTCCCGTGTTTTTAGCTGGCCACGATACGCAATTTGCTATCTATGGATCAGGGGCAAAACTCAATCAACCGGTGCTTAGCTCGGGAACCTGGGAAATTTTAATGGCTCGCAGTAAGACTTTTAAAGCCTCTGAATTTGCTCTTGAGAAAAAGATAACCACGGAAGCTGATGCTGAAGCGGGAATCTATAATATAGGACAAAACTGGTTGGGATCGGGCGTGCTGGAGTGGTTTTCACGTCAATTTTATTCAGAATATTGTGGAGATGAGCTGTACCGTAATATGATAGAAAATGCAGAACAGGAACAGCCCGGAGCTCGCGGAATTATTGTTGATCCTGCATTTTATGATGATGGATACGGAAGCGAAGGCGGAATGATTAAAGGATTAACCATTAACACATCGCGCGGTCAAATATATCGTGCATTTTTGGAAGGACTTGCTTATCGGTTACGGGAAGGACTTGAAGCGCTTGAAACTGCTGGTAGTTTTAAAGCCGAAAGTATAATTTGCGTGGGAGGCGGATCTAAAAACAGGTTGTGGAATCAACTTCGGGCCGATGTTTGTAAGGTTCCAATTCAGTTAATCGATCAAAAAGAAACTACCGTGCTGGGGGCATCTATGTTTGTCTTTAAAGGAGCCGGTATATTTAATTCGCTTGCCGAAGCACGTAAACAAATTGACTACAATCCACAACTTGTGGAGCCCTCAATAAACACTGAGGTTTACGAGGGATATTATCAAAATTACCTAAAACTTCGCTCAGGTAAAGAATAACTTTAATACATCAAACTTTAAACTTATGTTGAAAGGAATATCACCTTTATTGAGCCCCGAATTGTTAGCAGTATTGTGTAGAATGGGGCACGGCGATGAAATTGTTTTGGCCGATGCTCATTTTCCGGCTGAAAGTTTTAACAAGAATGTTCTTCGGGCTGATGGACTTAAAATACCTGATATACTGGAGGCTATACTGCCGCTTTTTGAATTGGATGAATATTGCGACAATCCTTTAATAATGATGAGTGCTGTTGAAGGCGACACGCTCGATCCAAAGGTTGAAGAGAGATATTTGGAAAGTGCCAGGCAATCAAATTCAGAAATAGAACCGGTTTTAAGAATTGAACGATTTGCTTTTTATGAGCGGACAAAATCGGCCTTTGCGGTAGTTGTAACCGGGGAATTAGCCAAATACGGAAATATCATATTAAAAAAAGGAGTTACACCAGTTGACTAATAAAACTTATGAAACGAACATGATTTTTCTGCATTCTGAATACAATAATGAGAATGAATGAAACTTGTGTGAGTTCCTGATTTTCTTCTCCTTCAGAGGGTAGATGAATATTCAGAAATCAAAAATTTTTAAACTTATGAAACCAAATAAAACGAAAGTAGTAGAAAGGAAATATTTATTTCCCTTTATTGTAATTACCAGCTTGTTTGCGCTGTGGGGATTTGCAAACGATATCACAAATCCTATGGTTGCGGCATTTAAAACGGTAATGGAAATCTCAAACGCAAAAGCTTCGTTAGTGCAGTTTGCTTTTTATGGAGGTTATGCAACAATGGCAATTCCGGCAGCCTTATTTGTTCAAAAGTTTAGTTATAAAAAAGGAATTCTTTTAGGGCTGGCACTTTATGCAACAGGAGCACTCCTTTTTTGGCCGGCCGCGCAATTTCAGGCTTTCGGATTCTTCCTTGTTTCATTATACATTCTGACTTTTGGGTTGGCCTTTTTAGAGACAACAGCTAATCCGTTCATTCTGTCGCTGGGAGCGGAAGAAACCGCAACAAGGCGATTAAACCTGTCGCAGGCTTTTAATCCCATGGGATCGCTTCTGGGGATGTTTGTAGCTTCGCGAATTGTTTTAGCAGCATTGGAATCGGACAAAAGAAATGCAGCTGGAGAACTTATTTTTCCTATGCTCGACGAGGCAACTAAAGCAGCTATTCGTACTAACGATTTAATGATCATCAGAAATCCGTATGTAATTCTCGGTTTGGTTGTAATAGTAATGTTTGTAGTTATTTTGCTAACAAAAATGCCACAAACCGGTCACGCAAATGAAATTCATCCCTACCATTCATTCAAGCGACTCATTAAAAATAAAATCTATCGCGAAGGAGTAGTGGCGCAGGTATTTTATGTGGCTGCTCAAATAATGTGTTGGACTTTTATCATTCAATATGCCGATAATCTTGGAATTGATAAGGCCACAGCACAGATGTACAATATTGTTGCAATGGGAATATTTCTTGGTAGCAGGTTTATTAGTACACTATTAATGAAATATGTAAATGCCCGAAAATTATTAATGTTGTTTGCTATAGGTGGTATCTGTACCATATCTGGTGCGATATTGATTGAAGGAATGGCTGGCCTGTATTGTCTGGTCGCTACTTCTGCATTTATGTCGTTAATGTTTCCTACAATTTATGGAATTGCTTTAAATGGAATTGGACAAGATGCAACTCTGGGTGCGGCAGGACTGGTAATGGCAATTGTAGGTGGAGCGTTAATGCCGCCTTTACAGGGATCTATTATCGATATGGGGCAAATTGGAAATATGCCGGCAGTTAATGTGTCATTTGTTTTACCGCTAATAAGTTTTGTGGTGATTACGGTATATGGCTACAGATCGTACAAGTTTCATGAGAAACATTCTGTAAGCTAAGATGAATGTGCCGAGCAGTATACTTCTAGCTCAATATTCACTTAACAGTTAGATTATATACTACCAAATAGGAATAATTAAAAATAACAATACAAAGAGATTATGAGAAAATTAAACACAAAATGGATGCATCCTCGTGATCAAATAATAATGATCATTGACAAGATTTACAAAGGGGGACTAACTACTACATCAGGTGGTAATATTTCAATTATTGACGATAATGGCGATGTGTGGGTAACTCCCTCAGCTATCGACAAGGGAACTTTACGAGCTTCTGACATTATTTGTGTGCGAAAGGATGGCTCTATTGAAGGGCGGCATAAACCATCCTCAGAATATCCTTTTCATATTGCCATTTATAAGTGCAGACCCGAAATTAAAGCGGTTATACATGCACATCCACCGGCACTGGTTTCATTTAGTATTGTGCGTCAAATTCCAGATACCAATGTGCTGCCACAGGCCAAGAATGTTATCGGTCCTATAGGTTATGCACCTTACGCCCTGCCTGGCAGTAACGAATTGGGAGATGTGATTGCTGATGAATTTGAAAAAGGAGTAAATGCCGTAATTATGGAAAACCACGGTACTGTAGTGGGTGGAATTAATTTGAACGATGCTTTTCAGCGTTTTGAAACGATGGAGTTTTGTGCACGAACCTTAATTAACGGAAATACAATTGGTACGGCCAATTACCTCACCGATCAGCAAATTGAAGAATTTGAAAACCAGATCCCGCGTTTACTGCCTGAAATGGACAAAACCAGCTATCCATCGGATGAACGGACTATTCGTGAGCAAATACAACGAATTGTGCTACGTGCCTGCGAACAAGGCTTAATGATAAGTTCTTACGGTACTGTTTCAGTGCGTTGGAAAGAAAATGATTTTCTGATAACGCCTACAAATGTAGCTCGTTGGGATATTCAGCTAAAGGACATCGTGCAGATTAAGGACGGCAAACGAGAGCCAGGAAAAGTACCAAGTAGAGCGACCTGGTTACACCAGGAAATTTATAAACGTTTTCCACATGTAAATTCAATTATTCTTACTCAAACTCCATACCTAATGGGTTATAGCGTAACCGGCGAGAAAATTGATGTAAGAACAATTCCCGAAAGTTGGATTTTCCTGCAAGATATTCCCAATATGCCTTTCGGATCGCATTTTGCCGGACAAGAGGCGATTTTAGATACACTTTCAGAGAATACTCCTGCGGTGATAATCAATAACGATTCGGTTTTGGTAACCGGCGATAACTTGTTGGGAACCTTTGATAAACTTGAGGTAGCTGAATTTAGTGCTAAGTCTTTAATAATGGGTAATTCTTTGGGAAAACTTATTCCTATTAATGACGAACAGGTGGAGGATTTAAGAAAGAAATTTTTGGGGTAGAATTAATGTTTATCCATTTAACCTGGCTTTTTATTGCATATATGTATATGTGTTGTAGAAGCAGGTGATGGTGGCGCAGAATTCTTTAATCGATATTAAAGTTGAAGCAAATGCCGATGAAATTGTCTGGAATATTACTGTAAAATAAAAACATGATAATCCAATTATCCAATAATTTGCTGAGTTCTGTGAAATGATAATTTATACACCTTTCATGTGAGCTAGTTAAGAAAGGTCAGAAAAATATATGAGCAGTGGTGGTAATGGGGAGTATGGCTAGTGCGGAATAAACTATTTGTAGAACGCTAAGTAGGAAACCCAGCAGCCTGTAAAACGTTATTACAGATAAAAAGTACAATTTAGAATTCCTGATTGGATTCATAACAGAAATAGAAAATATGAACTATTTCTAATTTGATCACTCAGGGATTTATTTAGTTCGTAATGAAGTCCGCCCGGTTTTTAAATAAGGAATTGAATCGTGGGTTGTCACGGGAATACGGGCGAAACTGGTTGTTAATAAACCAAAAGTCCTTAGAGTAAAAGTCAGCATTTTATTTAAAAAGTAAGTCCAACTAAAAAACTATTCAATAGTTACGCCAATAAAAGAAAGCAAGTACGGGCTTGAAATAATATATTCTTTTACATTCGGTTTTGTAACTATTTGTTTTGAAACTAATTTAAAATCATATGAAATACTTAATTCTTGTTTTTGTACTATTTGTAACAGTTGTTTCGGCCAATTGTCAGGTTAACTACCTGGAGGAATCAACAGAAGATTTTGAAAAGCGAATGAAGTGGTTCACCGACGCCAAATACGGGATGTTTATACATTTTGGTTTATACAGTCAACTTGGTGGAATTTATGACGGTAACGATGAGGGAAAATATGCCGAATGGATTCAGGCCAATCAACAAATTCCAAAATCAGATTATGTGAAACTGATAGAAACCTGGAATCCTAAAAACTTTAATGCCAATAAAATTGCAAAGCTGGCGAAAAATGCTGGAATGAAATATTTGGTAATTACCACAAAACATC
>NZ_JBFHGM010000128.1:0-13614 GCF_041583095.1 Draconibacterium sp. | reverse complement strand
GTATGGTATATGCCAATACTTTCTGTCCTTCAACTACTCTTGATCCCTGATCCTCTTTGTCTATTCCAGGAAGTTTACCTGATTCTACAAAAGAAACAATGGCATCTTCGCTTCGGCCAGCAAAGAACTGATTAACAGAGCTTGTATTTGCGGCAGCATATAGATAACCCCAATCAATTCGAATGTCATCCCCACTTTTTTCAAGAACGGGTTGATCAACATTTCCTACCTTTAGAACCTGTAACTCTCCACTTTCATAATTCTGCCAGTTAACTCTTTGTCCGCGCGTATTGACGGCTGCCAATGCAGAAATCTCAAAATAGATTTCTGCATTATGTTCTTCCCCATCTATTGAATTGATCTCCCAACTAACATAGGTTAAAGGGCGGGAAACCATATCAAGATCCTCGATCAAGATAGGCGAAAGAAAATTCATACTAATTTCAACGCCGTCCTGCTGAAAAGAAAAAGTGGTTTGAGTAGCACTTAAATTTGACTTTGTTAGTTTAGCGGCAGGCACAAAAGCCGGAGATTTACCCATCAGGCGATATGCTTTTCCATCAACCTTCACTACACTTCTGATAGGCATTGGTTTCTGGGTCCAATGTGTTGTTTCAACCTGTGTTGGCACCTCATTGTTAATCCATATACTAAAATTGGGATCGTGTGTAACCAGAGGATATGAAGGAGCACGAAACTCCTGATTTTGAGCTACCAGGCTAGTGACACACAAAGTACCGATCATGAATAATAATGATATTCTTAAATTAAATAACCGTATCATACTTGCACTTTTTGAATTAGTTCTTAATACATTCATATCTGTTTCCTTCATCTTTATTACCACATATTACCATATTACTTTTTCCTGCTTTGTATTTTGACCAATGTTTTTCAATCTCAATTTCCGCATCAGTAACCTCGCCATTTACTATCATTTCTTTTCCTCGCAGGCTTATCCAACTGGCATTTGGATTTTTAATGTTGCAGCCATAAATGTTAATGGTTTTTGTGTAAGCCCCACTTCTTCCAACAATAATTGCGCGGTCGTCGTTGCCCCTTCCGCTATCGCCTGTTATTGTAAGGTTGATAAAAGTGCCGGTGTCGTTGCCAGTATTACCCCAGCCTAGCTGAATAGGCACGGCATTTTGCACCATATTTATGGTACAGTTTTTTACGGTTAAATCATGATATACTTTTATTACATCGTCGCCGGTTTCGAAGTAGCAATTCTCGATAAACGAGCCGTCGCCACCCTCAATACCATCGCTGTGGTTACCTGCGCCGCCACGGTTATCTAAGAAGTCGCAATCGCTAACCATTACCACATTGCCCTCTCCCCGCACATGAAATCCAAAAGGATTCAACGAGGTTAAGTTCTGTATGGTAAGTACCCCGCCAAGATTTTGAAACTGGCAGTGACGAAAAGCTTTTACACCGTTGGTTTGTGCCCACTTTTGTATATCGGTTCCGTACACCATTGACGTTTTGCGGTGCTTGCCCCGAATGGTACAATCGCCCTGGGTATGAAAAGCCCCTACTACCCGAACATCGGCCTCAATTGTAATGGTATTGACTTCTTTTGGCACATTCCAAAAGTGCTGTTTGGGCTTGCCTTTGTTTTCGAAAGTAATTACGCCTGCAGTTGTAAAGCTAAGTTCTCCTATCTCGGCATTCCATTTAACTTTGCCAGAGTAACTATTTCCAAGTTCTGTTACCGACTGGGCATGTAATGTTCCAAATAAAAAAACAAACAAGATTGCATATAAAATTTTGTTCATATTCTCCCTAATTGTATAAAAATCATTTACAAGATTGCTACTAATTTTCCTGATATTCTGCCTCCTGATAGTTTATCTAGACCTTCAGGAATATCTTTGAAATCTATTGTACAACCAATATTTGTTTCATACTTTCCTTCTGCTATTCCATGTGCAATCTCACTCCCTACTGCTGCAATTTCAGTTAGTATTGAATTATCGCCGTTAGTATATGCTGCAACTAAAGCTACTTCCACCATTCCAGCAGCTTTCGAAAATGGAGGATACAGGTATTTCTCAGGAAGCCCTGTTATTCCAACAATCATCCCGTTAAAACGAAGCATTTCTCGGTGTTGAGCAATATTTTCTTTCGAAATACTATCAATCATAAAATCTACGCCCCTGTTTTCAGTTCTTTTTAAGACTTCTTCAAGAACATCTTGCTTTTTGTAATTTATAATTTCATCAGCTCCGAGTTTAGAAATACGTTCAAAGTCTTTACTTGCTGAAGTAATTACATACGCCCCCTTTTTTTTAGCAAATTGAATGGCATAGCCCCCCACACCTCCACCTCCGGCTGAAATGAATATTTTTTGTTGTGGATGGATATTTATTTTTTGAATAACTGCCTGCCAAGCCGTTATGCCTGCACACGGTATCGTCGATGCATCGGTATAACTTACATTATTAGGAATTAAACTTACAGCTGAACTATCAACAGCAACATATTCAGCAAAAGAACCTGTTTCGAAAATATTAACCAGGGCACAAACTCTATCACCAGCTTTTAAATTTGTTACAAAACTTGCTTTCTCCACTATTTCACCGGCAACATCAATCCCTATCGTACGCGGCTTAGGTAAATTAAATGCCCCTTTGATTATTTTAAAATCTACTGGATTTAAACTTACCGCTTTGGTTTTAATTAGAACTTGTCCGGGTTTCAATTCAGGAATAGAAACATCCTCAAGTCGAATATTATTTTTTTTTAATACAAAGGCTTTCATTATTGTATATCCTATATTGTTAAATTATATAAGCAAGGTTATTATCACTATTTTTTTGGCAAAACTTGTTTAGCCTTTGCCCATTCATACCACTTATCATTCAATTCATTCACCAATTCAGGATGTTCTGCTGCCACATTTTTGCTTTCAATACGGTCGGTGGCCATATTGTACAGCTCCCATTCTTTTGCATCAACATCTTTTAAAGCTTTCCAATTGCCTTTACGAATGGCGCTGTTGTTTTGGTGCTCCCAAAACATATATTCGTGTACCTCGCCATTACCTCTTTCAAATCGTTGAGTAAGGCTTATTCCTTCCAACTGGTGAATATTTTCATTACTGTGATACGTTTTGGGGTATTCGGCCCCTGCAATTTCGTAAAGTGTTGGGGCAATATCGATTAAATAAGCGGGTTGATGATTTATTTTACCAGTTTGCTCTTTTATAGAATTGGGCCAATGAGCAATTAAAGGTGTTGAAATACCTCCCTCGTTCACGTGCACTTTGTATTCGTAGAAAGGCGTGTTTGAAGCGTTCGCCCAACCAATTCCGTACGATACAGCTCCGCCATAGGTAGCTATATTAATCCACGATTGTGGTTTGGAACCAAACTCATCGTACATTTCGGCACAACCGCCATTATCAGATAAAAACAGGATAAGCGTGTTATCGTATTTGCCCTCTGCTTTTAACTTGTCAACCAGCTTGCCAATGTTGTAATCCACACTAAAAACCTGAGCCGCATAAACTGCCATACGGTAATCCACCAATTCCTTTTGCTTTTGCTCAACCTCATCCCATGGACGCACGCGCTTATCTCTTTCCGACAAGGTCATGTCTTCTCCAAACAAGCCCAGTTCAATTTGTTTTTTCAGACGGTTTCTGCGCACCTCATCCCAACCGTGCATGTATTTGCCCACAAACTTTTCAATGTCCTCGTCTTTTGCATGAAGCGGCCAGTGCGGCGCATTGTAAGCCAGATACAAGAAGAACGGATTTTCATCTTCCTGCTCATCTATAAACCGGATAGCATAATCGGTAAAAGCATCGGTGGTATAATATTTTGTAGAATCTGGCGGAGGTAATTGCTCATTCATAAATGTTAGCCCACGGTCGCCATGAGGCCAAAAATAACTGCAGGCTCCGGGAATACAGCCATAATATTTTTCGAAACCACGTTGCATGGGCCAGCGGCTTTCGTCGTGATAGCCAAGGTGCCATTTCCCCGTCATATAGGTGTGGTAGCCGGATTCCTTTAGAACTTCAGCAATGGTTACACAGTTCCGGTTTAAGTAGCCTTGGTAAGCTTCTTCCCAGCCGTCGTAACGATGTGGTTTTGGTGGCGGATTGGTCATGTGCCCAATCCCCGTTTGGTGCGGGTGCAGCCCCGTCATTAACGAAGCACGTGTTGGACAACAACGAGCTGTATTGTAGAACTGAGTAAACCGTAAACCGTTTTCTGCAAGTCCGTCGATGTTGGGAGTTGGAATTTCGCCACCGTAACATCCGATGTCTGAGTAGCCCATATCGTCGACCATGATAAGTACGATGTTGGGACGATTTTGGTTGCCAGACCCTGAAGTTTCGTTTTTTGATTTTTGCCCCTGATTATTACAACTTGCAATAAAAAGAATCATTAGAATTAGAAAAGTATCTCTCATTTTAGATTGGTTTAGTATTATGGTTTGCCCATGCCCTAAAAGGACTACCTACTGGTCCTTTAATTCTCCAGTTGTTACTCTTTTCTAGAGTTTCTCAATTTTCCTATCACCCAAAAAAGAAGCAGAAAAGTAAACACTATGCCTATCGTAGAGATAATATTAATTGCTTTCAATTTTCTGATAGTACCTACATTGTTATCTCCTTTTTCATTGTCTTTTCCTGCAAGTGCTTTTGTTTCTTCCAATTTTTCAAGGAAATCAATTGATTGGTTTAATGTTAGTTTTTTCGAAGAATCTTCTCCGTTACCAGTCTCTTCCACTCTTTCAATCCCTGGCACATAATTCTTCACATATTTTATATAAATTAAAGATGAGAAACATAAGATACATACAAACAACAAAATAAAAACAATTGTTTTTTTCATAATTCTTTGTTTTTAAGACATGGTATTACCTTACAAAGGTAAGTACGATACACATTATTTTTTTGCTGTATTGTCCGGTTGTTTTGTTTATATCGAACAAGTTCGGCACCAACAAAAAGAAACCGAAGTTGTTAGCCTTTTTTAACGATATATTTTCAACTAATACTATCTTTTTATTCTAACCTGAAAAATTCATAAATTTTTCACACGAAGTGTTGACGATTGAAAATCTGCATGATACGTACTTTTATTTAAGTTTGCTTCATGATTTTCAATGTCAAGGTTAACCCCCTGACAAATAATTGAAATTCAATTATTTCGTCAGCCCTTTGGGTAATTAATTCATTTTTATGAATTAATTAGGCTAATTCCTTACTTCCGACTTATCGGTTTTTTCAAACCAATCAAGCATCTCTGCTTTTAGTTGATTGGCCAGTTCCTCACTTTGTGCAGCGATATTGGTTCTTTCGTTGGGGTCGTTTTTCAGGTTATATAGTTCCAACTTTTCACCGTCGAAAGAGGTAAAACATTTCCAATCGCCGTAACGGACTGCAAGTGCAGGACTCTTATCATAAGCCGCTTTTGGTAGACTTATTTTTGTGTTTCGGCGTCCGTATTCCCAAAATATTTTTCGTTTTTGAATAGTTTCCTTTTCTGAAACAAATGCTTTGCTGACATCAACACCGTCGGAACAATAGCTTTGGGGCAATTCGGCGCCTCCAATTTTGCACAAGGTTGGAAATAAATCAATTGCTGCTATTACAGATTCAGAATCGGTTTGTCCGGCCTTAATTTTTTCGGGCCAGCGTACAAAAAACGGCATATTTATTCCGCCTTCGTACAAACTATTTTTTAAACCGCGTAAACCATTGGTACGCGAATATTCAAAGGTTGGAGCCGGGCCATTATCGCTGGTAAAAACAATTAAAGTATTTTCATCAAGCCCTAACTCTTTTAAACCATCCATTAAGTGCCCCATGTCTCTGTCGAAAACATCGATAACAGGCTTAAGGTATTCCAACGAATAATAGTTGGGATTGCTTTGGCCATCCTGGTATTGCTCCGAAGCAACCCAAGGCGAATGCACATCGTCGGGCCAAAGATTAATGTAACAAGGTTTGTCTTCATTTTTTTTCAGAAAGTCCAAAGTTTTCTCAACGAAATAAGCCGTTCTGTCCCAGCGCTTAATGCTGTCGGTTGGAGCCCAAATCCAGTTCGACGAAGTTAGTAAGGAGTCGGGATTCGGACTTTCCCAGGTAGAAACAAATTCATCGAAACCATATTTCGAAATAACCGGAGCTTCTGTTACATCGCGGCCGCCCCCCATGTGCCATTTGCCAAAATGGGCTGTAGTGTAGCCCGCTGTTTTTAAAGTTCGTGCCAACGATGGGGCTTCAGCTTTTAAATAATCCAACTGGTCGCATTTTTTATTGTGCTCTTTGCTGCTTAAAAAGGTATTGATATTCCAACGCTGTGGATAATTCCCTGTTGTTACTGCCACACGCGATGGCGAGCACACAGGCGCATTGGTGTAGTATTGTGTAAACACCTTCCCCTCCGATGCCATTTTGTCTATGTTGGGTGTAGGACGCACCTCTCCTCTAGTAAACGAGGCATCTCCCATACCCATGTCGTCGACGTAAATTAGAATAATGTTGGGGCGCTCTATTGGTTTTTGGCAAGAAATTAAAAAACCAAACGAAATTAATAAAATCAGCATGTTTCGTATCATGGTTGTGCTTTTGCTTTAGGATGACTATTTAAAATTTCTTCTAATTCTTTTACTTTACCAGGATTTTTCGCCGCAAGGTTCTGTCTTTCGTGTGGGTCATTATTATAGTCGTATAATTCGTATAAAACTTCTTTTGTGGCATCTTTAATATGTGTCCATCGTACCATTCGGTATTGCGCGGTACGAATAGCTTCGCCCAAGTAGCCTTGTTTTATGTAGGCGTGGTAAGCATGGTCCTTTACCCTTTCGTTTCCATTTTTTAGAACCGGAACCAAACTAGTTCCGTCAAAAGGCTGTGGTACTTTAGGTTTTTCCAATCCGGCCAGTTCTGCCAATGTTGGATAAATATCAACGGTTTCGGTTAACTGGTCAGATTTTGCACCTTTCTTGGCAATACCCGGTGCCACATACATTATTGGAATACGGGTGGCCTGCTCAAAATTTGTATGTTTTGTCCACGTGCCATGGTCTCCCAAATGCCAGCCATGGTCGCCCCAAAGTACGATTATGGTATTTTCGTCCAATCCCAATCGTTCCAATTCGTTTATTACACGCCCTAACTGTGCATCCATGTAACTCATGCTGGCGTAGTAACCATGTATTAATTTACGTTTCAGGTCTTCATCATACAAACCACTTTCCTGCTCAGGCACCGGAAAAAACTGAACAATTTCGCCTCTGCGTTTTAAAGCACAAGCGGGTGCATCTTTGGGTTGTTCTTCATTAACGGGCATTCGTAATTCGTCGGGGTTGTACAAATCCCAATACTTTTTGGGAGCACAAAATGGCAGGTGCGGACGAGCAAAACCAACAGCCATAAAAAAGGGTTGGTCGGGATTTTTACTCATTTTTCGTAAACGTTCTATGGCATGTGTGGCCACACGTCCGTCAGCATAAGCTTCGTCTAGTACATCAGGGCTTTCCCAGGCAGCACCACGAGGTAGTTTTTTGTTTGGCGGCAAATCTTCAATAAACATTCGCGAGTTTTCAAAAAATGCCTCTTCACGCGTGAGTTTACCTCCTGTACTTTCCGGCAACAGGTACTCAATTACTTTTTCTTTATGGTGAGGGATGCTCCACGAAGCATCATCGTTGGTATTCCCGTGTCCAATGTGGTAAACTTTCCCCATCGATTCAACATGGTAACCTGCATTCATAAAATACTGCGGAAGCGTTACTGCATCAGGATAAACATCGCGAAATTCTTTTCCAAAATGATAAATACCTGTACTGGTTGAGCGGGCGCCCAACATTAAATTATAACGCGACGCCATACAAACCGCCTGGTTACAATAGGCGTGTGTAAAGGTCATGCCTTTTTCAGCCAAACGGTCGATGTTTGGACTGTGCGCCACTTTGTCGCCGTATACTCCAAGAGTTGGTTTTAGGTCGTCGACCAATAGTAATAAAACGTTGGGACGTTTATTTTGTGCCCACAAATTACCAGTTAAACAAGCGGAAATTAACAACAATAAAAGTGTTCTGATTTTCTTTTGATATCCTTGAATCTTCATGTCGTTCTACTATTTTTTATTTTTTTAATTCTTCAATTAATACTTTATCGGGTTTGGGTTCTGCCAATGGGTAAGGCGTTCTGAAAACCGTTTCCTTATCGCCTTGCATAAACATCCATTCGGCCAACATTTCTTTCATTTTTTTAATCTCTTTCTGAAAACGCGGGTCGTTAATCAGGTTGTTTTGTTCATCCGGGTCAGTATCCAAGTCGTAAAACTCTTCGGCCGGACGTTGGTAATATTTTTTAATGATTCCCGCAGCAATTTTATCTGTTTGTGCGGCCTTATCCCACGAATCCCAGTAAGCCCCGGCACCATCTTTCCGCAACAAATCGGAATGATTGGTGTGGTAGCAATCGGGCAACAGGTTTTTAATGTATTTAAATCGCTCTGTTCGGATGCTTCGTATTGGGTAAACATTAAAAACACCATCGCCACTGTGCGTGGTATAAATTTCATTTCTGAATGCGTTGGTTTCGCCAGTTAAAACCTTAGCAAATGATTTTCCATCTAATAAATCAGGAGTTTTCGAATCGATTAAATCAAGCAAAGTTGGCAAAATATCTATCCAACTTACCATTGCTTGTGTTCGTTTTCCTGTCGGAATTTTTCCTTTCCATTTTACCACTAATGGTGTTCTTGTGCCATCGTCGTACAAGTTCCATTTTCCGAAAGGCCATTGCCCTCCATGGTCGCTGGTCATTAAAGTAATGGTATTTTCGCCCAAAATAGTTTCCAGAAACTTAAGGTTTTCGCCCATGGTTTTGTCAAAACCCGTCACATCAGAATAATAGCGTGCACGGTGTTCCCGGGTTTCTTTGGTATCGATAAAATAAGCGGGCAAGTCTACTTTTTCGGGGTCGTAAATATTTTCTGTAGTCCAGGCAACGTGTGGGCGGCGGTCGCCAATCATCACACAAATGGGGCCATCAACTTTGGTTTCAGCAAAAAAGGCTTTTACATTTTTTTCCAGGTTAATGGGTTGTTTGTGGTAATAATCCCAACCACACTCGTTGTTCATTTTACCGTGTGCCACCTTTCCAAAAGCGTAAACTTTGTAACCATTTTTCTGAAGTTGCTTTGTTAACACTGCAACACCAGGCTTTGGATATGTATGATTTTCTTCTGCACCATTCCGGGCAGGCATTAACCCGGTTAGCAAGGCTGCACGGTTTGGCGCACAGGCAGGCGATGCGATAAAAGCATTGTTGAAAACCATTCCATCGTTTGCCAATTCATCCAGGTTGGGTGTTTTAACCACTTTGGCTCCGTTAAAACCCACGTCTTTTCAGCCAAGGTCATCGGCAAGGTAGATAATGATGTTTGGCTTCTGATTTTGGGCAAATGAATTCGTAGTTCCAAACAGGAATAATAACAAGAATAAAGTCCTCATTTTAAACCAAATATTTATGTGAGAATCAATTCGTTTACCCCGCCCCCAAGGGGAGCGAATTGATTTTACCTGCTCCCCTTGGGGATGGGGTAAAAAGGGGAAATCAATTTGCGGACGAACAACAATACAACTCTTCATTTGAATTTATTTTACTTTGTTAAACTGCTGTGCCTCATCTGGTCCAGGATTTCGGTAATCAGGGTCTTTAGCGCGGATAAACACATCGCCATCATTCAAGATTTCCACCTCCAAAGGTACAATGGTTACACCTTGCCGGTTAATGGTTTTGGCATTATCGCCTATGTTCTTATTTTGAATTCCATCGCGGCTAAGCGGCGGAACATTTGCATTATAAAATGCAGTGCACCACCAACGGCCCTCTTTATCCTGAAACGGAGTGCCGTGCCCTAAAAACCTTCCGGCAAAACGGCGTGGCCCGTAATCCCCCATCACTTCATCCGATAAACAATAATATAGATTGTACGAACCTTTGCGCATGTTATCGGTTGACCAGGCCGTTCCAAAATGAACGTATTTATCGCCAATTTTACGTAGTGTTGCTCCTTCGTGACCAATCTTCCTGTCAGACGGATCAATACGTTTTTGTTTACCTGCCAATCCTTTAAAACCACTTTTTATTGGTGCAATCCAGGTGTTTCCCCAAAGCAGGTACCACTTTCCATCGTCATCCTGAAAAAGTGACGGGTCGTGCTTTTTACCGGCATCATCACCCATCGGAAAATGAAACTCATTCTCCGATTCTATAGCCAGGTTTGAACCACCTTTTACCGGTGCTGGCGTGGTATGAACGTAGGTCCATTTGCCATCTATTTTATACAGCTCTGGTGCCCAAAGCCTCCAGGCTGCTTCCGAAGTAGTTTTAAATTTCTCAGGTTCTTTTTCAGCCCAGTAGCCCTGGTTCAACTTAAATTTTGGCCCCAGGTATTCCCAATCGAATAAATCGGTGCTTCGCCAAACCCGTATAGTGTTCCCCACAATGCTTGGAGTTCCAGAAATCTCCTGATTTTGCCAATCTAAACCTGTGTTGTATGGTTCATTCCAATTCATTTGGTTATTGGGTTCGGGCGTGGTCCCGGTAAGGTAATAATAACCATCGTCGGCCAAATAAATATAAGGGTCTCGAATCCATCCATCTTTAATGTAAATGGCTTCATTATGCTTTTTGTATGCTTTTTTCTCAGCAGAAAAATCTTTTGGCTTTGCTCCTGTTAATTCCCTGAAAATATCGATTTCTTCCTGACTGTAAGGCGTTCCATCCATTCTGAATAAATCGTGAAACCACAGTTCAGGTTCGGGCAACGATTCCCATGATTGAACTACATTTCCTTTTGCACGTTCTTCCTCCACATTAATTCCTTTTCTGCTCGACCAGTGCCAAATGGTTCCCGATTTCCCGGAAACAAAACCCCAGTTTACAGCCGCGATTTTATTCTCCTTTAGTTTTGGAAGAACTTCTGCAACGGTGCTGCCGTTGTTTCTTCCCAGCCACTCGGTTAAAAATATGGGGCGGCCGTCCTGATAAGGTTCGAGGCGTTTTGTCGTACCCTCCCAATCGCTATAGCTGTGTAGCGAATGAAAATCGGAGTTAATCTTATTAATTTTAATGTTGGTTTTTCCTACTGCGCCCGAAGTTGTGGATGTAATAGGTTGCGACGGATTTACCTCGCGTGCCCACACCCACGAATCGTAAACCAGTTGTTTCGACTGGTCGCCAAAAACACCTTTCTGAGCCGTTGATTGCATATCGCCGGTAAGTCCCTTACCGCGCCCTGGTTCGTTGTATAGTTCCCAACACAACACACGTTTGTCGTTTTTAAAATGCTCTATGGTGCGCTGCACGTAACCTTTTAAGCGTGCCTGTTCTTCTTTGCTTGCCTTGCCAAAGGAATAACGCTCGGCAACTTCGCGTGCCGGACAATTTAACCAGCCCGAATTGTGATAACCTCTTACCGGAAGCGGTTGTTTTCCTAATTTTGGACTTGGATGGTGACAATCGTCGAAAAACACAAAGAACGGACGAATGCCGTGATTTTTACAGATATCCAGAAATTCATCCATGCGGGTGTAAAGTCCCTGTTCATCATCAGCCCAAACCAGGTCGTGCAGGTAAACACGCAAAGTATTCATTCCAATGCTTTCTGCCCATCCCAGTTCCAAATCAATTCGCTTGGGGTCCCAGGTTGAAGCCTGCCACATATCAATTTGATTGATTGCTGTTGCGGGATAGTAATTACAGCCTACCAGCCAGGGCAATTCATCGTACCACCTGTTTATTTTTTCTTTACTCCATTGTCCCGGAACAGGCGTTTCGGTATTAATATTATTCTGTGCAACCGTTAAGATTGCAATGCTCAGTAAAAAAAATAGAAATAGTTGTCGTTTCATTTTTTGAGGTTTATTCTGTTTGCGATTCATGGATTCTCATCACCTTTAACCAACTTTTGCAATTGAATCGCTTTCATTTTTTATATTGTTATCCCCGGGTTAAAACCCGGGGTTATTCATAATTCTATTATTAAAATTTGACTCCTCTATTTATCTCACTTTATGATAATTGTTTTATCTCTATCACAGGTGAGTTTGCCATCAATAATTTCCAATTCAGCCATTTGTAAAACACTTTCACGGTTTTTTAATGGCTGGTCGAAAATGCGTTGTTTTCCCGGTCCTTTTTTCTTCTCTAAATCGTAACGACGCCAGGGTTCAACATGGTAAAAAATAAATGCACGGTCATCTTTAATGGCAACACTGCAATGGCGTGCCATAGAATTATCCAGATTTCGGTTTCCACCCTCTTTTAAAATTGTCCCCTGGAATTTCCAATTTTCGGCATCGTTTGAGCTGTACACAAAAAAGCCATCGTGAGGGTCGGTAATCAACCAATATTTCCCTTTCCATTCGAATATATAAGGAGCCTCTTCAAAGTTTGAACCTGTTGCCTCTGCATTAAACACATCGCTTTTCGAAAAACCCAACTTTTGCCAGGTATTAAAATCGGTGGTCGCTAAATGGTACAATTCATTCTTTTTAGCCGTCAACTCTTTTCCTTTAAACCATACATGAAACTGGTCTTTGTTTTTATAAACTGTGGCATCAATGGTATTCAGGTTATCCGCGTGCAAAACATTAACCTTTTGCCAGCCATTAACCGGGTTATTTACAGGTGTTTTATAGTGAACAATCCAACCTTGTCCGCCCCAGGCACCTTTGGTCGGAACCGTATCGGTTTTCCAGGTAACAAACATATGCAGGGTATCGTTTGCAGAAATTATTGCAGGTGCCCAGAATGTTGATGCAGCATCTTTTTCACCACCAAGGCCATCGAATTTACAATAGCCCTTAAATTCCCAGTTCACCATATCTTTTGATACAGCTACACCTAAAGGAGTTTGCAACCAGGTATTTTCCAACATGGGTCGGCGCGCCGTGTAATATATGTACCACAACTGGTCGTGCTCGTTCCACACTATTTCGGGGTCGCAGGAACCACGGTAGTTTGGGTCGACAAAAAGCGGTGCAGGCACCATTCGGTCTGACTCAAAAGAGTTGATCGCGGAAAACCACATAAAAAATATGAGAGACATAAAGGTAACTTTGCTCATTGTGATCCAGCTTAATTTACTTAACTAAACCTGCCTCTTTATGAATCTTGTAAAGTTCTTCAGGTGATATTTTCATCACTTTACGGTCGTAGGTAATCAGACCATTAATTTCGCCCTCCACGTCGGTGGTTTGAGTGTAAACACCTGCGCTTACTCCTTTTTTCCTTAGCTCACCCAGAATTTTGCAGCTTTCCACGTAGCGTTCAATGTATTCCTCTTTTGTTTCAGGAAGTCCACCATAACCCCAGTTACGTTTTTCTTTATCCCAAAGATGGTTTTTAACAACCAAACCATGTCCGCCAAACTCGCCCACTACTTTCACATAATCGTCGTACAATGGTACATCCAACGGAAAATCGGGGTGTGGGTATTTGTGCTGGTCGGCAATATCGCCTACTTCGAAGAAATTACCACCGCTGGCAATGTTTAGCAGGCGCGATGGGTCGTAGGCTTCTACCCAGTTCCCAATTTCTACGCTTCGGTGCTGCCCCCAGCGTTC
>NZ_JBFHGM010000127.1:0-13672 GCF_041583095.1 Draconibacterium sp. | reverse complement strand
ATGATGCTCCTCCAATACATGATGTATGCTGTATGGTGGGTTCCTCTTGCTGCTTATTTAACCAACCTCGATGTTAGCAGTTTCGAAAAATCGATGATATTAAGTTCAATGGCTATCGGCTGCCTTGTGTCGCCGGTTATTGGTATGCTTGCTGATCGTTTTTTCCCCGGACAAAAAGTACTGGCCTCGTTAAACTTGCTGAATGCCACAATGTTATTGCTTGCCGGAACCACAAATCAGCCCGATTTACTTTTTATATTCCTGCTTATTGCCATGTTGGGCTACATGCCCAGCTGGAGTTTAACCAGTTCTATTGCAATGGCGCACCTTCCGTCTGAACAGTTCCCAAAAATAAGGGTGTTTGGCTCTATTGGCTGGGTGGCATCCGGTATTTTTAGTGTAATTTTTATTCGCTTTTTGGGACTTGATTTCGACGGTACAAACATTCCGTTTTATTGCGGCGCTGGTGTAAGTATAATAGCCGTTTTTATTAATCTTACATTGCCCAATACTCCACCTCCGGCGAAAGGCAAAAAAGGTTCGATAATTGATGCTTTTGGATTGCGAACAGTTGAGTTAATGCGCGATAAAAACTTTGCCCTATTTATTATTTTCTCTTTTCTGTCGCTAATTCCATTTGCGATGTATTACTCGTTCTTTTCCGAGTTTTTGTTGAACATCAACACCAAATACATTTCAGTTACAATGAACTGGGGCGTGCTGGCCGAAATGGGATTTTTACTGTTGGTTCCTCCGGCCATTAAAAAGTTTGGCTTACGAAAAGTGATGATCTTTGGTCTGCTTGCCTTAACTGTGCGCTACTTTTCGTTCTATGCAGGAGGTACTATCAACCAAAGCTGGATGTATTATATCGGAATATTGATTCACGGACTGATATTTGGATTCTTTTATGTTGGCGGCCAGATTTACATCGATAAAAAAGCACCTGCCGAATTAAGATCGCAGGCACAGGGTTTTATTTTCCTGGTAACATTTGGCGCCGGTCTTTTGGTTGGGAACTTTATCTGCAGCGAATTAATAGCCAATTTTAAAAGCGATGCAGGCTATAACTGGAATGCAATCTGGGGAATATCCACACTAAGTTCTGTTGTGTTGGTCGTTGCCTTTATGTTGTTATTTAAAAACAATGATGAGCTCTTAAAATCGAAATAATTTCACAAGATTCAATAAAATTCAGGTAAGGCAAATCAAACCGTTAATTGAAAAAAACATAATACCAGTATGTATCAGCAAAATCACGAAGCGCAATTTGAGCTTTTCTTTTGTTCGACCGGGTTTGCTGATATATTTGGTAATACCGTTGAAATCGCTGTTCGGTTTCAGGATCAATATGCAACTGTTTTAACTCAGGCATCTCTCCCACCCGCAATAATTTGTAAGTTACAACAGCTTCTTCAACATTTTTAGGTATCTTTTTCAAGCCCGCATTTTCCAGGGCCGGCAACAATTCTACAATTCCTTTCATATCTTTCTGCAGCATCAGCCACGACAGTTCGTACTGCAACGCTACCGGATTATTCGAATCAGCATCTAATACAGGCAGCAGGTTTAACCAGGGCATATCGCTTTTTACAAAAAAATCGGGTTTACTATCCTGTTGCTTCTTTTTTCCCAATTCCTTGTCGCTCCAAACGGCAGCATTATCGTTCAGAAATTTTCTGAAATGGCGTGCCTCATTCTTATAAAACAACGATCGGTCAAGAATCGAGATGTATTTTTCAGCTGTTTCGTAATTGCCTTTTATAAGTTCGGTTTTAATCAGCATTTTTAGTGTCTCTGGCGTGTAGCCATATATTACCGTGTATTCGTATGCCCAACGCTGCGCCTCGTTTATCACACCAATGGCATAATAGTAATATCCGCCTAATCGTATAAACTGATTAATATTTTGCCATTTCAAAAACAGCGTACTTCCATCCTCACTTTGCCTGAATTTAAAAAAAGAATCAGCCAAACATCCGGTTTCGGCCAAAGCCACATTATTTAAAAACAGCGTTAGTTTGTTGTTGGTAGGCTGGTCATAATTATAACGAATCAGCTCATCATATTTTTGCTCGTAAAATAATTTCTCGGCATGAAAGTAGTGTTTACTCTTCTCATCAATATTCTGAAAAGCAACCACAGCGAGCAAAGCCAAAATCAAATACGGAGAAAACATGGCCAATTTTAATTGTCTGATTTTTATCCGCTCGATTAGATTAATTCTTATTTTGGCAAATACAGGTACGAACAGCAATAATAAAATCACCAAACCGAATAGAACAACCTGTCCCCCGATAGTGGTAACCGAAAACGGAAACACCAGAAGTGACTCAGTGGTATAGAAAAACAAAAATTCCTTGCCGATCCAAAAGAAAACTGCAAGATTGAACCAACTCAAAACGAGCTTCACCCAACTTTT
This sequence comes from Draconibacterium sp., assembly GCF_041583095.1. Classification (NCBI taxonomy): domain Bacteria; kingdom Pseudomonadati; phylum Bacteroidota; class Bacteroidia; order Marinilabiliales; family Prolixibacteraceae; genus Draconibacterium; species Draconibacterium sp. The sequence goes on along the minus strand of NZ_JBFHGM010000127.1, from coordinate 11,250 downwards.
TTGTAATAAGAAGTATATAGTTGATAAACCGAGCAGCAGAAAAGAGAAACTACCAAACAGAAAGTATATAACAGGTAGCAGAATTACCACCCACCAATCATATTTGGGATCGCTCTGAATTAATCCAACAAATAAAAGTAGCTGAACTAAAATTCCAAGGTTATTTATTGCCTGATACTGGTAATTGGTTTGCAGATAAAATAATAGGGCTCCCATTAAAAATGGCAGAAACAGGAAATTTTCTGCACCTAATTTTTTCCCTATTCCGGAAATTAACCAAACAATTAGTAATAGCTGGGCACTCACAATCAAAGCACCGACCAAAGGATAATAATAGAAGGCAATTTGCAACTTCCCCAGGTACTCCAGGAAACCTCCCGGCCTCTCTAAATGTTGTTGCAGAAAAGAAAAACCGGTTTGAAATAAGGATGATTTCTCCTGGTAAAAGAAAATATAGTCGGTAAAACGGTACAGAAATACTGTGGCGAACAGAAATAGTAACACTGCAGGAAAAAAGCGGGTAATTGTTTTGGTTTTATTTGGAACTGAATTCATTTCAATTGGTTTAGTTAGTTGCCCATTGCGCTTCTATGGCTTCTTTTCCGGCAGCTTCACGAATTTCGCCCGGAGTAAGTTCAACATCCGTTTTGGCAAATTCAGGGATATTAAATGTTTTTACATATTCCCTGTAAAATCCGGGATCTTTCTGCGGCAACACAAAAGGTTTGCTTGTCACACCGTTTTCATCAACAAACGAAATATACGGGCGGGCTGTAAGACCATCGCCACGTTTACTGCTAAATACCAACCATTTACTATTCGACGACCAGCTGTGGTAACTCTCGGTAAAATCGCTGTTGTTTCCACATTTTTCCACCTGCAAATTCCCCAGGTCAATTGAATACAGATCAGCCTCTTTGTGCCAGATCGAAAAACAACCATAGTCGTGTAAGGTAAAGATCAACACGTTTCCGGCCGGTGCTATCCGTGGAAAAGAAACGCTCTTCCCCAAAGTTGCGGCGTCGAAAACCAACTCAGGTTCCGAAAATTTGCGCTGTTCCGGATCAAACGCAACCCGGTACAAATCATACTTTATATCCCGGTAATCGTAATTCTCAGCAATTTGAGCAGCCCGACAGAAATATAAAAACCGGCCGTCAGCCGACCACTCCGGATAAGTATCCATAAATTGTTTTTCCGGATCAACAGGCACCTGCATTATTTCATTTTCATCAACATCGTACAGCACCAGTGAAGAATTTAAATCTGAAACTTCGATTTTTTTGTTTTCCATGGCATGAAACTGCTGAACCACTTTATTGGATGAAAAAGCAACATATTTCCCCGACGGATGCCAGCGCGGATATACTGCCCCGTTATTCATTTCCTTGGTTTTCAGGTTCACTTTTTTCAAATCTCCATCTTCAACAAAATAAGTCCCACCCAAATTACCGCGCATGTGGAACATAAAATCATCCGTATTTTGGTTATTAAAAGCATGGCAGTTAACACAGTTTTGCCCCACAACATTATTTTGGATCACCGTCTTTTCCTTAAAATTCTCGAGGCTTCGTTGTACTATGCTCAGTTCGGTCCAGCTTTCATACCCCGGATATAACAAACGGTAGTACAAAAACGGATCAACTTTTTCGGAAGAAACGGTATTGTTGAAAGCAGGATACTGAATCCACTTGCCCTCCTTTTTTACTGAAATTTGATAGCTGATTTTCGCTCCCAGGTTTTCTCCAAGAAGTTTTTTCCATTTCTTTTCTGAAATTCGAAATTGACCATCCCGCGATGAAACGCCTATACTCCCTGCCTTTTCTCCCGAAATAGACAGATAATAAGCATCTCCCGCTTCTTCTACTAAAAAATTCAGAGGAGCAATATTAACCGGAATAATAACTTCAGTGTAGTCGGGATATATTTTTACCGGATTATTATTCTTTGAAAATTCCCCATTGGGTTTTGACACACAGGAGAATAGAAATAGCAAACCGACAAAGTATATTAAATGGTACTGTAGGCTCATTGTTAGTTTTATGATCGCGTTTATTGCAAAGCCTGAAATTAATAAAATCATTCAAAATACACTTCTTAAATTTGCGGGAAAAATTGATAGATTTACAGCGAAAACAATTACAATTCAGAAGTAAATCTTCAAATATCTTTAAAATTCGTTCAAATTTCGAGATTTTGATTTCAATTCGTTTTGATAATAAATTATAATTTTTACATTTGCTTCTACATTACAAAAGCAAATGAAAATTTTATCTATCAATATTATTGTCCTACTCGTTGTCATTCTTGGAAACACTGAGAAAGGCCATTAATTTGTATAGATACTAAAGATATTTATAAGCCTTTCTCAAAACAGAGAAAGGCTTTTTTAATGTTATTACAGACAGAAAAAGACAAAAAAGTATGCATAACACATTACGAAGCAACACAACCACGCAGGGCCGAAGAATGGCCGGGGCACGCAGCCTTTGGAGAGCTAACGGAATGAAAGAAGAACACTTTGGGAAACCGTTGATTGCAATTGTTAACTCGTTCACACAATTTGTTCCGGGGCATGTTCATTTACACGAAATTGGCCAGTATGTAAAAAGTTTAATCGAAAAAGAAGGCTATTTTGCTGCTGAATTTAACACCATTGCCATCGACGATGGTATCGCAATGGGCCACGATGGGATGTTATATTCGCTTCCCTCGCGTGATGTGATTGCCGACAGTGTAGAATACATGTGTAATGCGCACAAAGTGGATGCAATGGTTTGTATTTCGAACTGCGATAAAATTACTCCGGGAATGATGATGGCCGCTATGCGACTGAATATTCCGGCAGTATTTGTTTCGGGCGGACCAATGGAAGCCGGCGAAGTTGACGATAAATTCCTTGACCTTGTTGACGCCATGGTTATGGCTGCCGATACAACAATTGAAGATTCGTATGTTCAAAAGGTAGAAGAAAACGCTTGTCCTACCTGCGGATCGTGCTCGGGAATGTTCACTGCAAACTCGATGAACTGTCTGGCCGAAGCGATTGGTTTGGCACTTCCCGGAAACGGAACAATTGTAGCCACACACGCCAACAGAAAAAAACTTTTTGAAGAAGCTGCACAAAAGATTATAGCAGCAACAAAAGCTTATTATTTCGAAGGCGACGATTCGGTACTTCCAAGAAGTATCGGTTCGCGCGATGCATTCTTAAATGCCATGAAACTCGATATTGCCATGGGAGGATCAACCAACACGGTGCTTCACCTGCTGGCCATTGCGCACGAAGCCGAAGTAAGCTTTACCATGAACGATATTAACGAGCTTTCGCGCATTACACCTAACTTGTGTAAAGTTGCGCCTAACGGTCATTATCATATTCAGGATGTAAACCGTGCCGGCGGAATCCTATCTATTTTGGGAGAACTGGAACGTGGCGGTTTAATGGAAACCAACGTTTCGCGCATCGATGGAAGGACTTTGGGTGAAGCCATTGCCGAATACGATATCAAACGAGATACCGTTACCGAAGATGCTATTAACCGTTTTAAATCGGCACCGGGCGGAGGTAGAAACCTGGTTATGGGATCACAGCAAAGCTTTTACAAAGAACTGGACGATGACCGTGCCAACGGCTGTATACGCGATTTTGAAAATGCTTACAACAAAGACGGCGGATTAGCTGTTCTGTTTGGTAACATCGCCGAAAAAGGATGTATTGTAAAAACTGCAGGTGTTGATCCATCGATCTTCAAGTTCACCGGAACAGCAAAAGTTTTCGATTCTCAGGATGATGCAGTTAACGGCATTCTTGGCGATGACGTTCAAAAAGGAGATGTGATTATAATTCGTTACGAAGGACCAAAAGGAGGACCGGGCATGCAGGAAATGCTCTACCCTACTTCGTACCTGAAATCGATGCAACTGGATAAACACTGTGCACTGATTACCGACGGACGTTTCTCGGGAGGAACTTCGGGATTGTCTATCGGGCACGTTTCACCAGAAGCCGCAGGTGGCGGTGCAATTGCACTAATTCGCAACAACGATAAAATTGCGATCGATATTACAGAGCGTTCTATTAACCTGGTAATTTCTGATGAAGAATTGCAAAAACGCCGCGACGAAGAAGAGGCCAAAGGAGCAAAAGCATGGAAACCTGCAAATCGGGTTCGTAATGTATCGAAAGCGCTAAAAGCTTATGCAAGCCTTGTTTCATCGGCCGATATGGGCGCAGTAAGATTAATAGACTAATTGAGATAGAAAGAATAAAACAAAGAACAAACAGATAGCCGGTTCACAGCGCCGGCCTAAAAAATAGACAATATGACAGCAAAAAAAGTTACCGGTTCACAAGCATTGATCCTGTCGCTTATGGAAGAAGGGGTGGATACCATTTTTGGGTATCCAGGCGGTGCAATTATGCCCGTTTACGATGCGTTGTATGATTTTGACAAAGAGGTAAAACATATTTTAACCCGCCACGAACAGGGAGCCATTCATGGAGCCCAGGGCTATGCCCGCGTCACCGGCAAACCTGGAATTGTTTTCGCAACCTCAGGCCCTGGTGCCACTAACCTGATGACAGGGATCGCCGATGCAATGATCGATTCAACTCCGCTTGTATGTATTACCGGACAAGTAGCCGCGCCACTGCTGGGAACCGATGCTTTCCAGGAATCGGACATTGTGGGTATGTCAATACCAGTTACCAAATGGAATTACCAGATAACTACTCCGGAAGAAATTCCTGAAGTAATGGCACAGGCATTTTATATTTCCACAACAGGTCGACCGGGTCCGGTTTTAATTGATGTAACTAAAGATGCACAATTTGGCGAACTGGAATACAAATACGAGAAATGTAAAAAAATTCGCAGTTATGTGCCGGAAACCAATATTGATCCACACCAGATAAAAGCTGCTGCCGAGTTAATAAACGAAGCTAAAAAACCAATGCTGTTGGTTGGCCAGGGAATTATTCTCAGCAATGCCGAAGAAGAAGTAAAAGCTTTTATCGAAAAAACCGGAATTCCTGCAGCCTGGACTTTATTGGGTCTTTCTGCGCTGCCAACCGACCATCGACTAAATGTTGGTATGTTGGGTATGCACGGAAACTATGGGCCAAATAAACTCACCAACGAAGCCGACCTGATTATTGCTGTGGGAATGCGTTTTGACGACCGTGTTACCGGCAAGGTTAGCGAATACGCCAAAAAGGCCAAGATCATTCACATTGAGATAGATCCGGCTGAAATTGATAAGATCGTTAAAACAGACGTGGCTGTATTGGGCGATGCCAAAAAAGCATTAAAAATGCTTATCGACAATGTAAATCCCAATACACACGAAAGCTGGCATAACGAATTTAAAAAATGCGATGCCATTGAAAACGAAAAGGTTATTCAGAAAGACCTTTATCCAACAAAACAAGGTTTAACGATGGGAGAAGCCATCAGAATAGTTTCTGAAAAAACGAATAACGAGGCTATTCTTGTTACCGATGTTGGTCAGCACCAAATGATCGCCCAGCGTTATTTCGGATTCAAAAAATCACGAAGCAACGTAACCTCAGGAGGTTTGGGAACAATGGGATTTTGTTTGCCTGCTGCCATGGGAGCGCAACTTGGAGCACCAGAACGTACTGTGGTTGGAGTGGTTGGCGACGGTGGTTTCCAAATGACAATTCAGGAACTGGGAACAATTGCACAGAACAAGTTGCCGGTAAAAATCATGTTGCTGAATAACAACTTCCTGGGAATGGTAAGGCAATGGCAACAACTATTCTTCGATAAACGCTATTCATTTACCGAATTGCATAATCCTGATTTTATTACCATCGGTAAAGGATTTGGTATTAACGGCCACACCGTTGACAAACGCGAGGATCTGGATGCAAGTATCCAAAAAATGCTCGACCATGATGGTCCTTATTTACTGGAGGTGAAAATTGAGAAAGAAGACAATGTGTTCCCGATGGTTCCAACGGGTGCATCAGTTTCCGATGTAATTTTAGAGCCTTAAATTCGTAACTTGAATAACGAAAAAAAGTAAAACAATGAAAAAAGAATATATCCTTACAGTTTATTCTGAAAACCACATTGGTCTTTTAACCAGGATCACAAACGTTTTCACACGCAGAAAAACAAATATCGACAGCCTTACCGTATCAGAGTCGGCATTGCATGGCATTTTCAAATTTACTATAGTGGTGCACTGTACCGAAGCTATGGCGATAAAACTGGTTAGCCAGATTGAAAAGCAAATTGATGTATTAAAAGCTTTTTATCACACCAACGATGAAATGATCTTCCAGGAAATTGCTTTGTATAAAGTTCCAATAGAGCCGATTTACGAGAGTGATACCATTGAAAAGATCGTGCGTAAAGCAGGCGCCCGTATTCTGGAAATTACCAAAGACTATGTGGTAATTGAAAAAACCGGTCATAAGGAAGATACACAAGCGCTGTTCGAAGAATTAAACCAGTTTAAGGTAATGCAGTTTATCCGCTCGGGAAGAGTTGCGATAACACGCGACCCTATTGAGCGTTTATCCGAATTCCTGAAGGAGCGCGATGCGTTTTTAACAAGTTTAGATTAAAAAATCTATAGTCTAAAACTACCTGCCCGTCAGCTTTTCTGACGGGCTTTTTTATTTTCTGTGGTCTCCCCTTTTTATTCGCTGATCAGCATCATTCAATCTTAATTATTTTGTTAATCGGTCAAATTATATCATTTGTCATACAAATTCATTAAAAAGATTTATCAACTTTGTAAAAAACTGCACTTTTACAATGAAACATCTAATCGACAAGATTGATATCTACCAATCTCCCATCAAATTAAAAGAACCTTTTGTTATTTCATTAGGCCCCATGTATCACGCCCAAAATGTGATCGTTGTTATTCACACAAACCAAGGTATTACAGGCTTTGGCGAATGCAGTCCGTTTATGACCATTAACGGCGAAAGCATGGAAACCTGTTTTATTGTAGGACAATATCTGGCCCAGGTTTTAAAAGGGAAAAACCCGGAAGACATTGAGGCATGCACCCACGCAATGGACAAAACTATTTATGGTAATTCAAGCATAAAAAGTGCCTTTGATATGGCGTTGTATGACATCTCAGCACAAAAGGCCGGTGTGCCACTTTATCAATTCCTTGGTGGACAAAATAACAAGGAAATACAAATTGATTATACGGTAAGTCTTACCAATCCTGAAAAAATGGCTACCGATGCCAAACGTATTGTCGACAATGGCTTTGAGATTATAAAAGTAAAGCTTGGCCACTCGAAAGAACAGGATGTGGAAAGCATAAAAAAAATACGTGAAGCAATTGGCCCGAAAATCCCGATCCGTATAGATGCCAACCAGGGATGGAAAACCGAAGAAGCACTGGACATTTTAAAGGCGTTAACTCCTTACAAAATACAACATTGCGAGGAGCCCATTCCGCGTTGGGATTACATGGCCCTGCCTGAAATCAGACGATTCAGCCCTATTCCTATTATGGCCGACGAAACCTGCTGCGATCACATCGACGCAAAACGACTGATCGATTTGTATGCCTGCGACCTGATTAATATTAAACTGAGTAAATCGGGCGGTATTTTTAAAGCACTGAAAATTGTGGAATTTGCCAAGGCTGCAAAAATGGAAATTCAGGTTGGCGGTTTCCTCGAAACACGATTGGGATTTACGGCAGCAGCCCATTTTGCTCTTTCGTCAAAGAATATTGTTTATTACGATTTTGATACGCCGCTAATGATGGAAGAAGATCCGGTTGAAGGAGGTATTCTTTATGGAGAGAAAGGCAAAATTACAATTACCGAAACACCGGGACTGGGCGCCAGCATTAAAGAAGATTTTCTATTGGGTTTAAAAAAGATAAGCGTTTAAACGAAGCGAATAACCAGAAAAGACGCAAATATCACCATTTCGTTTTCACACATTTTTACGGCCTAAAATATTGCTTACTTTTTGTTAACTTTGGTTTGAGAACAAAAAAAGCGTGTGATGAAAACGAGATGGTGTACATTTCTGATCTTTTTGATCATTTCCGGATTTATTCCTTCAGCGGTGCTGTATGCGCAATTACCATCCACCCGGCAGGATACAACACCACTTAGTGACCAGATTGAGGAAATTACCATTACCGCATTTCGTTCGCCGTACAATATTTTTAATACACCGGCACCGGTTAATTTGCTGCAACCCGAACAACTGGAGTCGGGTGATGCACTTACGCCCATCGATGCACTGAACCGCATTCCCGGTATTTTGATGCACCATGGTACATTTAATACCAACCGTTTAACTATTCGCGGAATTGGCTCGCGCACACCATATGGAACCAACAAAATAAAGGCTTACTTTGGCGAAATACCATTAACTACCGGCGATGGTGAAACTGTGCTGGAAGACCTAGAGAACTCTGCTATTCAACGCGTTGAAGTAATCAAAGGCCCTTCATCGAGCTTATACGGTGCCGGGCTTGCCGGCGTGTTGCTCTTTCATCCAAAAACGGTTGTGAAGGATTTTGTTCAGAACAAAACTACAGTGGCTTCGTTCGGAACGTTTAAAAACACGCTGTCGGCCGGAGTTAGTGCAAATAAGTTACAAATTTACACACTTGGAGCTTTGCTGTCGAGCGATGGCTACCGCGAAAACAATTCGACAAACCGGGGTAACCTGCTCATTAATTCGATTTACAATTTCTCAGATAAATCGAACCTTCAGTTTTTGGTAAAAGCCACAAAAATGAAAGGTTATATACCGAGTTCGCTCGATTTGGATACCTATGAAAACAATCCGGAAAGTGCGGCACAAAACTGGGCTTCAATAAAAGGATTTGAAGAATATACGAACTCGCAGTTTGGCGCTTCGTTTAACCGTTTTACGCTTAATGATGGCAAAATATCAGTTGGCGTTTTCGGAAGCATCCGCGAGTTGGATGAATTGCGTCCGTTTAATCGACTAAAAGAGTCATCAGATTATATCGGCTGGCGTGCTTACATTCAAAAAGTTATTGCCACCGAAGAGTTTCGTCTGGTAATGACAACCGGAGCTGAAATGTTCCGCGAAACCTACGACTGGCAGACTTTTAACAACGATAACGACCAGCTGCTTTCGGATAACAGGGAAAAACGGCAATACGAGAATCTCTTTGTTCAGCTGGAATCAAATATTAAAGAGCGCGTTTTTATTTCTGCCGGGCTGAATGGTAACCTCACACGTTTTAAATACACCGATCATTTTACCGAAAATGGCGACCAGTCGGGCAACCGAAATTACAAACCGGTTTTGTCGCCTCGTTTGGGTGTTAATGTTCTTCTGAATCACGAGAATTCCGTTTTTGCAAATGTCAGTCACGGATTTTCAACGCCAAGCTTCGAAGAAACGTTGATGCCCGAAGGCAGCATTAATCCTGATATAAAACCGGAATCGGGATGGAGTTTTGAAACCGGATTCAGAACCCAGATTACCAACCGGTTTAAACTTTCAACAAGCTACTACCGCATTTATATCGACAATCTGCTTGTGGCGCACCGCACCGGCGAAGATGCCTACGTAGGCGTTAATGCCGGCCAATCGGTACATCCGGGTTTTGAAACCGAATTTACCTGGGTAACCATTACACACAATAGAAATCCCTTACTAACCCTATACGGAAGTGCCACACTGGCGAACTATCATTTTAACGATTTTGTGAATTTAGGAAACGATTATTCCGGCAATATTCTTCCCGGAACTACAAAAGAAACTTTTAGTTTTGGCACCAAACTGATACCTGTTAAAAATCTATCGATAAACGGATGGTACCGCTATAACGGAGAAATGCCTGTTGATGATGCCAATTCTACTTTCTCCGATGCCTTTGGATTAACCAATGCCGAAATCAGGTACGAGGGAAAAAAGGATAACTTTAAGTTTGATATACGCGGAGGCGTTCAAAATATATTTGATATTCATTATGCCTCAATGCTGGCCGTTAATGCTCCATCATTTGGCGGCAATCCTCCCCGCTATTATTATCCGGGAAATCCACGAAATTTTTATATAAGCATATTAATTGGCCTTACCGGGAATAATACACCGTAACCTCAATCGGAAAAGACTTCCTCTTATTCGTTTCCTATGGCGATCACCGACTTTTGTGTTCTGAAATACAAAATAACGCCATTTATTGCAGGTGATGCCATAAGCACGTCATTCATTTTATTGTGTTGCAGAATCTCAAACTCCGGCCCTGCCCTAACAACAAATACATCCCCCTGTTCGGAACACAAATACACCTGCCCGTTAGCGGCTACCCCCGAAGCCGTAAAACCACCAACCGATCCAAGGCTCTCTTTATACATCAACTCGCCGGTGCTTGCTTTAAACACACTTAGCGAACCATTTCCCTGTAGATTGTATAAATAGCCGTCATAAATAAGTGGAGTTTGCATATACGCGCCACCACGTTTTATACTCCAGACTATACTTTCGTTCTCTGTTTCATTTTCCCCGAGTGTTATGTCGCCGGTTGCATCGGTTTTAACGGCATAAATTGGCGAATAGCGGCCATGTGCGTTATTAATAAATATCAAATCGTTGGCAATCACCGGTGTTGGTGTAGGAACATCGCCCCCACCGCTCATTTTCCAAATTTCTTCTCCGGTTTCAAAATCATACCCTCCCATATGTTTCCAGCCGTTTACCACCACCTGTGTTTTTCCATCTTTCTCAAACACCGTTGGAGAGCTCCAGGTTGAAACTTCCTCACGGGGTGTCTTCCAGATTTCTTCTCCGGTATTTACATCGTAGGCAGCCAAAAAACAATCGCCTAAATAATCGCATTGAACGATGACTTTATCGTTATGAATTATCGGAGAACTTGAAAATCCCCATTCCAGTTCAGGAGCATTGTAAGGTCCTGCATTCATTTTTTCGAAATCCTTTTGCCAGGCCAGTTCACCATCCATGGTGTAACAGAATAAGCCGTTTGAGCCAAAGAATACAACCACGTGCTTTCCATCCGTTGCAGGTGAACCATCGGCGTGCGACGCTTTTGTATGACGTTTTACTTTGGGAACGCGTTTGGTGGCCAGTTTTTCCCAGATGATTTTGCCTGAATTTTTATCAAGACAGTACAATTTAAATTCATGAACAGATTCATCTTCCACGGCATCGCCATCGCCGTACAAACCTATTTTTACCTCATTATCGCCCGAAGAGCTTACAGCTGTTGAAATGAATATTT
>NZ_JBFHGM010000126.1:0-13678 GCF_041583095.1 Draconibacterium sp. | reverse complement strand
GGAGATGATGCCGGAGCAGTTAGTTTGGTAATGGACAACGGTTCTGTTTTGATTCCTGTCGCTGCGTCAAGCCCTGGTTGGTCTTCTCATTTTTCTGATGGCGACCGTGTTTTGGTGAACTATACGATTTTAGATGAGGATGATACCAGCAGTGCAGTAGAACGTTACCTTGTAAAGGTAAATGATATCAGCGATGTTTTGATGAAAGGAATTATGGACATTACCGAAGAGATTGAAGACAGTATTGGTAACGACCCGATAATTGTTCAAGATGCCTGGATTTCGGATAGTTTGCTGAATTTTAGGTTGAAATACTGGGGATACAATAAAACCCACTTTTTAAACCTTGTAAAAGAACCGGGAGAATTAACTGCCGACGATCAGCCGTTTCTGCTGGAGTTGAGACACAATGCAAACGACGATCAGGAGTCGATTCCTTATACCGCTTATGTATCGTTTAGTTTGAATAGTTTGCGCGTGGATGGTCTTGATTCGGTACGTTTTGAAGTGATTGCAACCGATTATGATGGTGTTGCTTATCAAGACAGTGGCGTGTTTAATTATAGCAATCTGGAATTACCCACACCATAAAAAATTAAACAGTGTAAAACAGAAAAGGTGCTCATTTCGAGCACCTTTTTTTATGGTTGTGTTTCTATAATTCTTTGTTTTTGCCTATTCCTTCAGTTTGATCAACCCAATTGGTGCATTGCGTTTGTTTTCATCGAAACGTGAAAAACCACGATCAATCATTTTGTAGTTGAAACTTACTTTAGGTGCACTTTTCATGGCTACAACAGGTGTTCCGGTAATATCTTCAATGGCGGCTTTAAATAATGGATCGTTTTTATCGCCCAAGGGAAAAGCATTAAATAAGTTATCCTCTACCAGAATATCCGGCGCAAAACCATCTTTAAAGTCAGTAACACCGGCCGAATTAGCATAACGCAAAACAATAGGTTGTACTGCCCAGTTACTAATTTCCTCCGCATCTGCATCGTTTAGATACATTTCAGGTAGTAAGGTTTGTGAGCCTACATATTTTCCGTATGTAGTATCGCCCACCATTATCACTTCGTCCATATAAGGTTTTAAGCCGGTTATGGTGAGTTCTGAAGACGATGCCGTGTGAGATCCGGTGAGGAAATATACCTTGTTTAGCCCCATTTTGAATGGCACCTGGTTATTAAAATACATTTCCAATTGACTCATAATTTGTCGGTCGGTCCAGTACTCTTGCCAGTACCTGTTCCACTTATATGTAACAAGTATTTCGTTGTTATCTACTACATTTAAAGGGGCTATGCACGAAGCAAGATATTGGGCAGATGAAATCATGCCGCCTGTGTTATATCGAAGATCAACCACTAAGTCGTTAACATTTTGACTGATAAAGCTTTGAAATGCTGCACCGAGGTTGCTATCATAGTTGGGAATAAACTGGGCATAAAACAGGTAGCCTATCTTCCGTCCATCGTGTTGTACTACGTTGGTGGTTAACACCGGATTTAGCGAAAGCTGGTCGGACAACAATCGTATTGTGGTGTCTGCAACTATATCGTTTCCTGAAGGAATGCCAACGGTAACATCAACCTGATCGAGGTTTAGCAAGTCTTTGTAATTTGATTCAGATAAGCTATTGCCATTAACCTTAAGTAGTATGTCTCCGCGCTGAAATCCTGCTGCCGACGCAGGAGTTTCGGGATATACAAATTCCACTACCGCAACAATTTTTCCAATGTCGGTAATATTATAAAAGGCGAGCGACCAGCCAAACGACTTCTCATCTCCCTCAAAACTTGCTAACAGCGCCTCCACATCATCTGTAATCCACGAGAATTTATCGTCTTCGTCTAACAGTTTGTAAAAGTATTCTTTCGAATCGGTTTCGTAATTGTAATTCAGATTGGGCATATCTTCGTTCCAAAAATATCGGTCATCCATAGCGGCTTTTATGAAACGATTTACCTTTTTGGTATATTCCGAGGCCTCCGGTCCTTCAGGAGTGGGATCATCTTTTGAGCAGGCTGTAAAAACAGCCACAGCTACAAATAACAATAATGTTGATTTTACTAAATTTTTCATAATGTATTCTCTTACGTCCATAATTTCTTTTTAAGCATTCTTATTAAACGCAGTAAGGGTCGTTTTCGTTTATTTCTACTGCTTTTTTTCCTTTTTCTCGTTAGGATATTCAATTCTGATATGGTAAATATTTATCAGTTTTTCTAAAAGTGTACGTTTAATTGTATTGATATCGCTGAACGTCAGGTCTGAATCATCCAGTTGTTTATCTTCAATTTTCTTATCAATCATACTGTTGATAAGTGCCTTCAGATTTTCGTGTGTTTTCTCTTTCATACTTCGCGATGCCGCTTCAATTCCGTCAACCAGCATAACCACGGCAGCTTCTTTAGAGCGTGGGAGAGGTCCGGGATAAGCAAAAGCATCTTCATCAACTTCCTGATCAGGATTTAGTTCCTGATGTTTCAGATAGAAATATTTTGCTTTTGTTGTTCCGTGGTGCGTGGCAATAAACTCGATAATAACAGCCGGAAGTTTATGTTTCTGTGCCATCTTAACTCCGTTTTTTACGTGGTCTATTATTACTTCTGCACTTTTTAAATGACTGATCCGGTCGTGAGGATTCATTCCCATGGCCTGGTTTTCGATAAAAAAGTTCGGTCGGCCAATTTTTCCAATATCGTGGTAAAGGGCACCGGCGCGTACCAAAAAAGGATTTCCTCCAATACGAAGGATAACCTCTTCGGCAAGATTGGCAATTTGCATCGAGTGCTGAAATGTACCAGGTGCCTGCTCGGCAAGTTTTCGCAATAATGGCTGGTTACTATCCGATATTTCGATTAAGGTTACATCCGAAACAAATCCAAATAGTTTTTCGAAAATATATACCAGCGGATATACCAAAAGGATTAGCACACTGCTAATGGCAAACCATTTTAACATCGAATAATCGTAGGAAATAAATGTTCCTTCGTGAATTAGGTTTAGTGCCGTAAAAACAACCAGATAGGTTAAAAATACCCACAAGGCTGCCAAAACGAGGTGAACGCGGCGATGCATTTTATTGAGGCTAAAAACCGCAATTAGGCCTGCCGACACTTGCAGTAGTATAAATTCATAATTATTAGGCGCATAAAACCCCATTAACAGTGTGGTGATAATGAGTGTGAAAATGGCCGTTCGCGAATCGAAAAATGTTCGGATCATAATCGGGAACACCGCAAAGGGAACCATATAAATGTGCAGGTTAGGGAAGGTGTTGATAAAATTCGACAGTAAAATAGTTCCTGCCATTAACATCAGCATAAAACTTAACTTATTGAGGTGCTGGAGTATATCGCGACGGTACAGCAAAAGGAAAACAAAAATAAAGCTGAGCAGAACCGAAATAAGCAACACTTTACCAATAGACACCATGTAGCGGTTTACATCATTACCCCGTTCTTTTTCATAACTGGCTTTTAACGATTCCAGCATCTGATATTTTTCGGCATCTACAATTTCTCCCTGCAAAACAATTCGCTGCCCTTGTTTTACCATTCCGCGCGTGGCCGATATGGATTGTGTTATCTCATCAATTTCTTTCTGGCTGGTTTCGCTATCGTACGAAAGGTTTGCGGTTATATACCGGTCCAGATTAAGATTGGTCAGCCACGGGAAATTATTGCCTTCGCTTACCAGATTTTGGCGTGTATTTAACAGGGCATTGTAAGCCGATTTTTCAGAGTACAACTGGTCTACATCTTCTTTCTGAACAATATTTCCGGTACGTTTATTAATCTCTTCTTTTCCCTTCAGCTCTTCATAAATATCTATTGAAAAAAGCAGAATCCCGTTTCCGTACAGTTCATCGAGTTTTGTTGATAAAGCTTCAAATATTCTTTTTTTTGCGGTATTTGTAGTGTCAATATCCAATTCCAGATCCTGACGAAGACGTGCTACACTTTCACTTTTTTTGGTTGTATCGTTCGAAAAATAGGGAACAAGCGAACTGATTTGCTCTGTTTTTTCATCATTCAGTTCGTTTGCCGTTTTTAAAATAGCAAAGTCAAAAGGTGCCACCAGGTTTTCGTGTTGCCACGGAAATCCCCTTTGGTACTCGTATTTAAACTTTGGCTCTCCGGGCAAAATTAAATACAAAGCCACTGCTGTAAGTACAAATAACGACAGCTGTAAAAACAGTCGGGTGTAGCTTTTTAGTTTTCTCATTAATTTCTTCATATACCGAATATCGAAATTTTGATTTAAAATACCATTACTCTCATCTGCTTCTTTTTAAACTAACTCTTAATATTTCGTTGACAAATAAGGTTTGCAGATAAGTTTGTAAAGCCCATTTTTTCTTAGTTTTGTGTTTATACGCTTCAAACAGGGCTATTCCTGTTTTACAAAATAAAATTAAGAAAATATTGATGAACTACGGCATTTCCAATTTAAGTATTATTCCGGTTCGGCTCGAGCCTTCTGAAAAAAGCGAAATGGTTACTCAGATTCTTTTTGGCGAACACTTTGAAATGCGCGAGCAAATGGTAGGCTGGACGAACGTTAAGTTGGCCTACGACGGTTACGAAGGTTGGATTGATACAAAGATGATTACACCGATAAATGCCCGCACTTTAAACAAAATTGAAAAAAGCCCAACTGCCGTAACATCCGATATTATCACCATTGTTCCGGTTAACGAAGAGCAAAACCTGATGCTGGCAGCCGGAAGTACATTGCCGGTTTGGCGGCCCTATTTAAAGCAGTTTTCGGTTATACAGGACACCTACCTGGCTACCGGTGAAGTTATTTATGGGAATTTAAAAAATCAACGGGAGATTGCCATTCAGCAAGCGTTGAAATACTTTAATGCGCCCTACCTGTGGGGAGGAAGAACTCCTTTTGGTGTTGATTGCAGTGGTTTTACCCAAATAATTTACAAGATGATTGGCATTAAATTGCCACGTGATGCCAGCGAGCAGGTAAAAATAGGAACGGCTATGAGTTTTGTTGATGAAGCTGAACCAGGCGACCTTGCCTTTTTCGACGACGAGGAAGGAAATATTGTTCATGTGGGGATTATCTGGAAACGTAATAAAATCATTCATGCATCGGGGAAGGTGCGTATCGATAATGTCGATCAGTTTGGAATTTTTAATATCGATACGCAACGTTATACCCACAAAATGCGCGTAATGAAAAAAATAATTGAATAAAATGGAACACATTGAGTTTGTTATTTATGTTGCCCTTTTTGTAGCCGCCGTTTACCTGGTAGTAAAACACTGGAAAACAGGTCGCAAAAAGTAACTGGTGAATAAATGGTTAATCTGAATCAGATTGAAAAGGTTGGTGTAGATTTGATTAATGCTATGCCTGAATTCTGATGACTTTCAAGGTTCTACACTATTTCCTTATTTTAATCTTTCGCAATCATCCTTAATCCTTTAAAATGTATACTTATAAATATCCACGCGCAGCCCTTACCGTTGATGCCATCGTTTACGTAAAATCCGAACCAACAACTTTCGTTTTGCTGATTGAGAGAGGGAGGGAGCCCTACAAAAACAAATGGGCCTTGCCTGGCGGTTTTGTTGATTTGGACGAGACACTGGAAAAAGCATGTATTCGTGAGTTGGAAGAAGAAACCGGTTTGCAGGTGGAAAAGATGCAGCAGTTCAGGGCTTATGATGCCATCAACCGCGATCCGCGTCATCGCACAATTTCTGTGGTTTATTCGGTTCAGTTGAAAGAACAAAAGCCGGTTATAGGCAGCGATGATGCTGCGCAGGCAAAGTGGTTTTCAATTAATGATTTACCCGAACTGGCTTTTGATCATGCTGAAATTTTAGCCGATTTCTATAAGTAAAAATAGCGGTAAAGAATTATGAAATCTATACCGCTACTTCGTTTTCTATAATTAGAATGCTTCTAAAACTTCCAACGCATATCAACCCAGAGTTTGTCGCCAAGTTCCCACCAGCGGTTTATTGCCGAGCGTAACGAAGCGTTACTGTAACCGGTCAGATATTCGCGGCACAATTGAGTAGGATTACCATTTGCTGCATTTTCCTTGTCTTTTTTCAGCAACTCCATGGCGCGACTTTCAACAAATTCCGTTTCATTCAGTACCTGGTTTTCAAAGGCAGTAACTTCCGGCTCAACTAGCTCTTTTCCGGTGCCCCAGTTTACCAGAGCCAAACGGTTGGCGCGGGTAAATGCCCACATGGCCGACTGGCGACTAAAATGTTTATGTCCGCAATAGTTGTAAGCATCGGGTAAACTCAGGTTGCCACAATAAATGGGCACACGTGGCGATAAACGCGGAATATCGAGACTAAACCACACTTTGCCGCCAATTTCATCGGGCAGATCATCGCGTAATTGTGCAATCCATGAGTACGAACAATACTGCACCGAAATGGGGCGGTGACGATAAACCGAATTCTCTTCCAATGCATTCATCAAATCACGCTTATCTTTTGCCAGCCAGGGGTGTGCCGCCGGACTGATAATCGTATCGGTTACTTCTTCGCCATCGTCGTTCTTCGTTTTGTGCGAAACTTTCAGCTTACGGATCATTTCGTATTTGGTACCGTCATAGGTTTGTTTGTACAGCGCAATCACATCGCTGATGTTCACTTTTTTCTCCACTTTCACCGAGAACGGCAATTCATCGGCATCGAATTTTAGGTTCAAACCGGGGGCCATCGAACTTAGCACAAAATACTCGCGAATATCAAATGGTTTTTCTCCGCTGTAGGCCTTCCAGAACTTAAATGTTTCTTTTCCATCCCAGTATCCCAGCTCTTTGGCTACCTCAAAAACATTGTCGGAAGCCATATAATAGTCCGGATTATCAAGATCGAGTTCGCCTATTCTTGGAATATTTGCGGATATTCCCACATGGTCATCCGGAATACGTTGGGCAGCCCAAACGCCACCAACTTTATCCGGGCCTTCGCCAAAAATCTCCAGCTGCCAAACTTCCTTTGTATCGGCAATGGTTATACATTCGCCGTAGTCGGCAAAACCGTATTCTTTAATCAGTTCGCCAATCAGTTTTATGGCATCGCGTGCTTTTGTGCAACGCTGCAGTGCAATACGTTCCAGTTCTTCAATCAGGAAAAGACCGTTTTCGTTATGTAATTCTTTGCGACCGGTAATTGTTGTTTCGCCAATGGCCAGTTGTTTTTCGTTGATACACGGATAAGCGGTGTTCAAATACGCGTAGGTTTCGCGTACCTCGGGAATTTCTCCTTTTAGCTCCATACCGTCCATACTCCATGCGGTGTGCGTGTGCATGGTTCCCCAATAAACATTGTGAGTTGTGTCGCGGTCGAATTTTTGAGCCGACACAAAATTTACCCAGGTGCGGTAATACGCGTCGCAGGTGTGTGCCGTAATCACCGAGCCGTCGTCGGTGGCATCTTTTCCAAACATGATGCTGGTGCAGCTTTCGTTCCTGTTATCGTCGGGTTGGGCAAACAAAAATGATGCTGATGACAGTACCAGCATCACGAGTAAAGATATTCGTAACATAGTGCAAAGTTTTGCTCAAATTTAATAGAATTGGCAGGCGGAGCAAATTATTTTGACATTATGTGAAGAATATTGTTGAAAGATTGACAAAATTATTGCGGTTGTTAGTGCCCGTCAATTCCGTTAAGCATCAGAAACGAATGCATCAGAATTTTATGAATTTCGGTTAAATATTCGTTTACGGCTTTAGTACTGCCCGGCAACGAAAATACCAGTGTTTTGTTTTTAACTCCGGCAATCGATCGGCTCAGTAGCGCATTGGGTTTTTCCGCGCCATATTTCAACCGGATGTGATCCATAATTCCCGGAATTTCCAAATCGATAAAGTTTTGGATGATAACCGGGGCAATATCGCGAGGACCAATTCCGGTGCTTCCGGTTGTGTAAATGATATCGAATCCATCGTTTACAGCATTTTGTAGTTCGGCTTCCAATAACTCTTTTTCGTCAGGAATTACAGTGCGCGAAGTTTCGCACAGGTATGTTTTTGATGCAAAAAAGTCTTTACTAAGTTTCTCAAGTAGTGGCCCGCTTTTGTCTTTGTAAATACCATGGAATGCGCGGTCGCTGAGCGTAATAACTTTTATACGGAATGTTTTTGGAATATATTCCATCGTATCATTTTCCGAAAGCACTCCCGGTTCTATTACCCGGCAAAAAATCCCTTCTTTTGGCATTACACATTTCCCTGCCAGTTGAAAAATTTCGCAGTTATCTCCGTGGCATTTTTTCCCGATCTGTGTTACTTCCAGCTCCACGTCTCCTGCTCTGAACCGATCAAAAGGCATGGCTTTATGCACAGCAATTCCTTCTGTGGTAATGTTTTCGGCAAACTCGCCATATTTAATTTCGCGGCCTAGTTCTCCTTCAAAACTTTTAATGCTTTCTGCAGCTAAAAGACTTATTTGTCGGTGCCATTTCCCGGCGTGCGCATCACCTTCAATGCCATCAAGGTTTAGTTTTAGTGCTTTGCGCGGAGTTTTGATCGTACCTTTTTTCTCCGAAATATTTAGTGATTTTATTTTGCAGGTCTGTGCTTCCATTTCTGTATTTATATTTTCTCCTTAAAGTCAAGTTTTACGTCTCCGATTACCATGTTTTTGTCAACAGCTTTACACATGTCGTAAATGGTCAGCAATGCAACATTCACAGCAGTTAATGCCTCCATTTCAACGCCGGTTTGCCCGATACATTTGGTCAAACTTTTTACCAACACGCCATTTTCCTGAACTTCTGCTTTCACCTCCACTTTGGTAAGCTGCAGTGGGTGACAAAGCGGAATCAGCCTTGATGTTTCTTTTGCGGCCTGAATTCCGGCGATTTCCGCAATTGTAATTACATCGCCTTTTTTTATCAGGCTTTCGTTAATCAGCCGAATGGTTTCGGTTTGTAAGGCAATAAATCCCGATGCTTTGGCCGTGCGTACCTGTTGCGGTTTGTGGCTCACATCCACCATATTGGCTTTTCCTTCGTCGTTGATATGTGATAATTGGTTCATATTTTATCCTCCAATATTTGAAAAATCGTGTGATTCTGTTCCTACTCCTTTTTCCGGTTTGTTTTCCAGGGCCTGGTTGTATGCTTCTTCAATGCCTAATTCGCGGGTGCTATATCGTTGTCCAGAATGCAGGCACGGAACGATAAATCCGTCGGCAGTTAAACGCAGGCGGTTACATA
The DNA here is from genome assembly GCF_041583095.1 of Draconibacterium sp. Taxonomy (NCBI): domain Bacteria; kingdom Pseudomonadati; phylum Bacteroidota; class Bacteroidia; order Marinilabiliales; family Prolixibacteraceae; genus Draconibacterium; species Draconibacterium sp. The sequence goes on along the minus strand of NZ_JBFHGM010000126.1, from coordinate 4,453 downwards.
TTGTGCAAATGCCACCTAAACCGCCGTCAACGGCATAAAACTCGCCGGTGCGTAAATCCATCTGGCGAATGAAACGCAACTTCAGTCCTTTCTTTTGGCAGAATTCCCGTACTTCCTGTTCGTCCTCTTCATTCTCGCCCGGAATACGTACAAAGTTTATTTTCACCGGAAGAAGTCCGGCTTCGGTTGCTGCGTCTATTCCGCGCAGAACATCGTTAAGCTCTCCAATCCGGGTAATTTTTTTGAATTTTTCAGGATTCATGGTATCCAGACTGATATTCACCCGTTTTAACCCAGCCGCTTTTAAAGCTTTGGCGTAACGCGGTAAAAGAACACCGTTGGTGGTCATTCCAATATCCTCGATCTCGGGAATCGCTGAAAGTATACTGATCAGTTCCGGAAGATCTTTGCGTAACAATGGTTCTCCTCCGGTAATGCGGAGTTTTTTAATTCCAAGTTTTACTCCTGCTTTTACGATGTTGGTGATTTCGTTGAATGAAAGAATATCCTCATGTTTTTTTAAGGGCAAACCTTCGGCGGGCATACAGTATTCGCACCGGAAATTGCAACGATCGGTAACCGAAATACGCAGGTAGTTGATATGTCTGTTAAAGCGGTCGTACATATGCAAATTCGTCGGTTTGAATGCTTGAAACGCCAAGCGGCACCTCGAGCAAAGCATTTGCAAAAGCCAAAGCATTTATATGTGCCGATCCATGAAACGGGATTTCCGAAATTGCCCCATTTTCATTGATAACAACCGGAATTATTGCCAGTCGATTGGCTCTTTTTCTCTGGTAAGTAAAATTCATTGGGGCTTTTACACGTAGCGGTGCGTAGTTGGCTCCGAGTAATTTGCAGATCACCGGTTTGGCAATCAACTCAAACTGCACGAATGACGATACCGGATTTCCGGAAAGTCCAAAAACGAACTTGCCATCCTTTTCTGAAAAAGTCATTGGGTTACCTGGCTTAATGCCCGTGTGATCCCAGTATATTTTAAATCCTTGTTCTTTTAATATTTCAGGAATAAAATCGAAATCGCCAACGGATGCTCCGCCTGTAAATAAGACAAAATCGCTCGATTCCAGTGCTTTGCTAAAGCTTTTCGTGAGCAATTCGTAGTCGTCAAGCAGCATGAGATCAGCCACAATCTCAAGATTCATTTTCCTGAGCTGGGTGATCACCTGGCTGGAATTACTATTCCGAATCTGTCCTGGTTTTGGCGTTTCAGATGGAGAAACCAACTCACTGCCGGTGGCAATTACAGTTACTCTCGGGCGTTTTGAAACCAACACCTCTGCATAACCTGCTCCGGCAAGCACTGCCATTTGCGGAACATTAATCAGCGTACCTTTTTTTAGCAGTACATCGCCTTTTTTATAATCTTCACCCAGGTAACAAATATTCTTTTTCGTTTTAGGATTTGTGCAACGTACCTTGTTTTCAGAAAGTTCCTCAGCATCTTCAACCATAAAAACGCAATCGCATTCAGGCGGAACAGCAGCGCCGGTCATAATTTTAACACACTGGTTTTTCTCAATTTTAACAGATGCGATTTTACCGGCATTTATCACTTCCAGCACTTCCAACTCATTGGCAATGTCTTCAAGTCGACAGGCATAACCGTCCATCGCTGATTTATTGAAAGGTGGCATATTTAAATCAGCCACTACATCTTCCTGTAGTACCCGGTTAAAGGCATCTTTCAGCTGTACCTTTTCGGTTGGGAAAAACGGTGTAAAATTGCCGATTAGCTGTTGTATTTTTTCGAATTGGTTCATGAAACAAATGAAAATTTATTGTTGATGAGCTGAATTTTAGTGTAATCAAATTTAAGCTTTTCTCCGTCATTATTCACAATTATCGGATTGTGTATCAGGTGATGTGGTTTTCTTACAACAGTTCCGGTTGATTGAATAAAAAAGAACAAACCCGGATTAATAATTTCATGTAGTCCTCCCGACTCGCACACAATGGGTGTTTCGGGTAGATAAGCCGATAGTTTTTCAAAAGCTTCAGGGAGATATTCCGGATCGGCCATTACAAAGAAAACCTGTTTTGCGCCGGCTTGTAACATCAGCGAACTGTCTTTTCCTGTAATCTGCTTTTCCTGCAAAATAACAAAGTGCTCATATTTTATAAGTACATCTTTGCTGTTGTGCTCGTGAATATGCGAGGTGATTTTAAGTCCTGTAATTGAAGCTTGTTTTGATAATGACTCTATTACGCGACAGGCAAAGTAGGTTTTCCCCACATTTCTTCCGTTACCTGCAATCAATAGCAAGTTCGGATAATCGATTTTGGTATCTTTTTTTACTTGTGTCATTTAATATGTTCCAGGGAAGGGAAGGAACTTCATTTCGCCCAATGCAAAATGTGCTCTTTCTCCTTTCCAATTTACCCCGACCTTGCCGGGATGCGGGAGGACAACCTGTTTCCGGGTAATCCCATCGGCCAAAATTCCCTGGTTTACACTTTAGGAAGATTGGCTCGGAGCCGGGACAAATATAGTAAAGAATCTAGATGTGTGGATGTGAATGTTTGAAAAGTGCTGAAAAGCATTTTGTTTTTCGATAAGTATGCGAGGCATTTATCCTGGATAGTTTTAGGTTTTGAAATCCATCAGGAGTAAACGCGATTTAGTATATTTAAACCGTTTAAGATTTATTGTATGGTTCAAAAAACAATAGTATTTCTGGTACTAAATTTGGCGGTTTTTATTTTGTATGCACAAGAAATGCAGGATGACTTTGGTAAAGTTGATTCCGCGAGTGTTTATGAATACCGTTTGTCGAAGGATATAATTACCAGCCATATCAAAAATAAAGCAGTAGTTCTGCAAACCAAAGATCATCTTTCAAAAACGAATTTTCTGCATCAGTTCAAATTACCCATCAAAAGTGGAGATGCGAATTCTGCAAACCTTTGGACTTTAGACAGTATAGTGGTACGTGAAATGAATGAAATATCCGGACAAACAGAGAATGTGAGCCGGCAAACTTTATCCACTTCAAATAACGGACAAACGCTGATCACAAAAGATTATAAATGGAAAAATGACGATGGACACTGGTTGATTAGTAGTGCAAACTATTATTTTTTCGGGAATGAAGGGCGTTTGGATTCTGTGGAATTTCAGGAATACGTAACCATTAACTATCGAATGTTCACCAAAAAGTACTATACATACGAAGGCGGTTTGCTTGCAACAGAATGGAGTAAAGAAAAATTTGATGAATATGATGATTGGGAGAAGGTTTCGCGCCTGCAGTATAGCTATGATTCGTTGAACAGTCTTAAACAGGTGAATACAATGAAATGGGATCAGTTTTATGATCGCTGGTCGACATTTGAAATATTAGAATACAATTATGATTCGCTGGGTAATATTTCTGAGGAGATGGCTTATGATTACGATAGCTACGAAATGGTAAAATCCAAAAAATATGAAATTGTATACGCTTATAATGAGCAAAACCTTTTGTCTGATATAACCGAATATGTTGAAGGGTGGGGAGAAGATAATTTTATTCCAGATCGTAAATTAAGCTATGATTATGATGGATTGATGAACTTAACTACCGAAACACTTTACAGCTGGGATTACGACCTTGATAATTGGTTGGAACTTACCCGCAAACGGCATTTCGATCAAATTAGTGAAACTCTTGTTCATGAAGTACAGGTTCAAAACTGGGATAATGAGTGGATTGATGCAAACAATACGAAATACTTTTCTGAAAACGCTATTGCTCCTGGTGAGTTGGAAAATCGGGAATTCATTTTGTCGTTTTTACCAATGTTAGTTTACAACACCCAAGTGGTTGATAAACTGGAATCTACTTCTTTTTCAGGAGGAGAATGGCTGGAAAGCGGAGATGTTACCTATCATTTCAGTCAAAGTATTCAGGTAGGCATCAATAATGAAACTCTGGCAGAATTAAAATTATTTCCTAATCCGGCTACTGATTATATCCGGGTTCAAACTCCAGCATTACATCAATTTGAGTGTATTGTATTCGACATTTGGGGAAGAAGTTTGATTCATGAGAATATTAGTGCAGAGATGAAACTGAATGTATCGGATTTAAAACCAGGTTACTATTTGATTGAAATACTTGAATCAGGGAAAAAAATAAGCAAGGGCAAATTTATAAAATACTAATCTGCCCTTGCTTATTTTTTATTCTTCGGAATGTTCTACCTCTTCTACAATCGGATTTGTTTTTTCAGCGAAATAGGCTGAAACAATTACCAGTGCTACAACTGCCACTGCAATATAAACACCTGAAGGTATTGGAGCCGCTTCGCCTTGTGCATACGAATGTAATCCTGACAGGTAATAATTTACTCCAAAATAGGTCATTAACACCGAACTGATACCCAAAACAGCAGCCACACTCATGGCAAAACTACCGCGCATTCCGGGAATGCGGTGCATGTGCGTGAT
>NZ_JBFHGM010000125.1:0-13774 GCF_041583095.1 Draconibacterium sp. | reverse complement strand
CGCAGCGATGTGGCTACACAGTCGGTACCGGTATCGCCACCACCAATTACAATTACGTGTTTATCTTTTGCCGAGATGTAATTTCCATCTTCCAGTTTACTGTCGAGCAAACTTTTTGTGTTGGCTTTCAGGAACTCCATAGCGAAGTGTACACCATCCAGTTCGCGGCCTTCAACATTCAGGTCGCGTGGTTTTGTAGCCCCGGTGGTTAAAACAACCGCGTCAAAGTCGTCGAGCAACTTTTTGCTGCGAATATCTTTACCAACCTCGGTATTGGTTTTGAAAATAATACCTTCTGCTTCCAGGATATCTACGCGGCGTTGTACCACATCTTTATCCAGTTTCATATTTGGAATACCGTACATCAGCAAACCGCCGATACGGTCGTCGCGTTCGAAAACAGTAACGGTATGACCGGCTTTGTTTAACTGAGCAGCACATGCCAGTCCTGCCGGACCTGATCCTACAACAGCAACCGTTTTCCCGGTGCGCGATTCCGGTGGCTCAGGAACTACCCATCCCTGTTCGAAACCATTGTCGATAATGGTACGTTCGTTGTCGTGTATGGTAACAGCCGGTTCGTTAATTCCCAACACACAACCTGCCTCACAAGGTGCAGGACAAACTCTTCCTGTAAATTCAGGGAAGTTATTGGTGTGGTGAAGTCGTTCCAGTGCATCTTTCCAGCGACCTTTGTAAATCAGGTCGTTCCACTCCGGAATCAGGTTGTAAACCGGGCATCCCGAAGCGCCGTTGTGCAATAATGCTCCGCGATGGCAGAAGGGAACACCGCAATCCATGCAGCGTGCACCCTGTGTTTCACACGTTTCTTTATCGCGTAATATGTATACCTCGTTCCAATCTTTAAGGCGTTCCTCAATTTTTCGTGTTGGATTGGAAACTCTTTTATATTCTAAAAATCCTGTTGGCTTTCCCATGTCTTAGCGTCTATAAAAATTACAAATTGGCCAGATGCATATCAAATGCAGCATCAATAACATCCGACTCTTTTTCGTATTTACCCGTTTTGCGGGCTTCTTCAATGTAGGTCAGCATTCGTTTGTAATCGGTAGGAATTACTTTTACAAACTTGCCTATTGTCTCCTCCCAGTCAGATAGAACATATTCAGCAACAGTTGATTCTGTTTTATCCATATGTTTCTGGATCATTGCTTTCAGTTCTTCCTGTTCTTCTTTACCCGTAACTCTTTCCAGTTGAATCATTCCCTTGTTGCAAAGCCCCGGGAATGTTCCGTCGATGTCGAGTACATAAGCAATACCACCCGACATACCGGCACCAAAGTTTCGTCCTGTTTTACCAAGAATAACAGCTTTTCCTCCCGTCATGTATTCGCAGCCGTGGTCGCCAATACCTTCAACAACAACTTGTGCTCCCGAGTTACGAACACAGAAACGTTCGCCGGCAATACCGCGGATATAAGCCTCGCCGCCTGTTGCTCCGTAGAAACAAACGTTACCTACAATAATGTTCTGTTCAGGAATGAACTGTACATTTTTAGCAGGATAGATGGCTAAATGACCACCGGATAATCCTTTTCCGAAGTAATCGTTCGCATCACCTTCAACTTCCAGTTCGATACCTTTGCAAACAAATGCACCGAACGATTGTCCTGCAGAACCTGTCATTTTGAAATGAATAGTTCCGTCGGGTAAACCTTCTCCCCTATGTACTTTGGTTACTTCGTGCGACAGAACGGTACCAACACTTCGGTTGATATTTTTTATCTCGAATTCTGCGGCTACTTTTTCACCGTCTTTTATTGCTTTTTGCGCTGCTTCAACCAATTTCCAGTCGAGGATTTCTTCCAACTGGTGATCTTGTTTTTTGCTGCAGTAAAGACCTTCTTCCGCACCCATTTCTTCTTTATAAAGAATTGGACTAAGGTCAAGACCTTTATATTTCCAGTGATCAATGTCGTCTTTAAATTTCAGGCACTGCGACTGACCCACCATTTCGTTAATGGTACGGAAGCCCAACTCTGCCATAATCTCACGAAGACCTTCAACAAGGAATTCGAAGTAATTTACAACGTGATCAGGATTGCCTTTAAATTTACCGCGTAATCTTTCGTTTTGTGTTGCTACACCTACCGGACAAGTGTTGCTGTGGCATTTACGCATCATGATACATCCTTCAACAACCAGCGCCATGGTGGCAACTCCCCACTCTTCAGCACCAAGCAGTGTTGCAATAGCAAGGTCGCGGGATGTTTTCATCTGGCCATCAGACTGCACCACGATACGGTTACGCAAGCGGTTGCGAACCAGTGTTTGGTGTGTTTCCGACAATCCAAGCTCCCATGGCAGACCGGCATGTTTGATCGAACTCACCGGCGATGCTCCTGTTCCTCCGTCGTATCCCGAAATCAGTACGGCATCGGCTTTTGCTTTACAAACACCGGCGGCAACAGTTCCAACACCTGTTTCAGAAACCAGTTTCACGTTGATACGTGCATCGCGGTTACTGTTTTTCAGGTCGAAGATCAACTGTGCTAAATCCTCAATTGAATAAATATCGTGGTGTGGTGGAGGAGAAATCAATCCTACACCCGGAGTTGAGTTACGTGTACGTCCGATCCAGCCATTAACTTTATGGCCCGGAAGGTGACCGCCTTCACCCGGTTTTGCTCCCTGCGCCATTTTAATCTGAAGCTCTTTTGCCATGCTCAGGTAGTAGCTGTTCACTCCGAAACGTCCTGATGCGATCTGCTTGGTAGCCGAACACATATCGTCGCCATTTGGCAATTTGGTGTAACGTACCGGGTCTTCACCACCTTCTCCTGAGTTTGATTTTGAACCAATACGGTTCATGGCAATGGCCAGCGTAGTGTGTGCTTCCCACGAGATAGAACCAAACGACATTGCTCCCGTAGCAAAACGGGTAAGAATGCTTTCTGCCGGTTCAACTTCGTCGAGCGGAATCGACTGGCGGTCAGAGGTAAAGTCCATCAACCCACGTAAAGTGAATGCGGCTTTGGCCTGATCGTCAACCACACTACAGTATTTTTTGTATTTCTCGTAATCGTTCTTTCTTGTTGCTTCCTGAATCAGTTGAATAGCTTCAGGACTCAACAAGTGGCGCTCGCCATCTTTACGCCAGTGGTATTCGCCACCCGGCTCCAGTACTTTTGCTCCGCCCTGGCGGGTTGGGAATCCCTGACGATGACGCATCATTGCTTCTTTGGCAATGTCGTCAAGACTTAAACCTTCAACACGGCTAACGGTTCCGGTAAAGTACTTGTCAATTACTTCCTGTTTGATTCCGACAGCTTCAAAAATCTGTGCTCCCTGATACGACGCCAAGGTTGAAATACCCATTTTTGAGAATACTTTCAACAGACCGCCGCCAATTGCTTTCACATAGTTTTGTATAGCTTGATCTTTGGTAATATCTCCCAATGCTCCTTCATCAACCAGATTCTTGATGGTATCAATTGCCATATATGGGTTAATGGCAGAAACTCCGTAGCCCAACAAAGTGGCAAAATGATGTACTTCGCGCACATCTCCGGCTTCCATAATAATGTCGGCTTTACCACGCTTTCCAACGCGGATAAGGTGGTGGTGAACAGCCGAGGCTGCCAGTAACGAAGGAATAGGCGCATGGTCGGTGCTAACCGCAAAGTCGGAGAGCAAAATGATTGAATAAGCTTCATCAATCGCATCTTCAACATACTGGCACAAACGTTCCAGTTTGGTTTCCAGCGTTCCTTCTTTTCCATCGGCGTGGAAAACAATGCTGATCTTTTTCGTTTGGAAATGCGTGTGATCCACGTAGGCCAGTTTAATCAACTGCTCGTTGGTTAAAACAGGCTGGTGAACTGCAATCCTGCGACAATGTTCAGGCGACTCTGTCAGAATATTTTTGAAACCTCCCAGATAGGTACGCAAATCCATTACAATACGCTCCCTGATCGGGTCGATTGGCGGATTGGTAACCTGGGCGAATAATTGTTTAAAGTAGTGCGACAAATGCACCGGACGATCTGAAAGAACAGCCAGCGGGTTGTCGGCTCCCATCGAGCCAAGCGCTTCGCTACCACTTGTCGCCATCGGTTTCAGGATCACCTCAATATCTTCGTGGGTGAATCCAAAAGCCTTTTGTCTTTTGAATACGGTTTTCTTATCCGGCTCTTTTAATTCCAGGTCGGGAATAAAAGGAAGTTCGTCCAGATAAGTCATATTTTCTTTTACCCATTCGCCGTAGGGTTGGCTTGAGCAAATTCCGGATTTAACTTCTTCGTCAGAAATAATGCGTCCTTGTTCCAAATCGGCAACAAACATTTTTCCGGGTTGCAAACGGCCTCTGATCTTCACCTGATCGTGAGGAACATCAATTGCTCCGGTTTCTGATGACATTATTAATGTGTCGTCTTCAGTCAAACAATAACGCGACGGACGCAAACCGTTACGGTCGAGTGTTGCTCCAACAAGCACTCCATCAGTAAAACATACCGATGCCGGGCCGTCCCATGGTTCCATCATTGCAGAATAGAATTCGTAGAACTCTTTCTTTTTCGGATCCATGTCGGGATTATTTTGCCATGCCTCAGGAATAAGCATCATCATTACATGTGGTAATGATCTGCCGCTTAATACGAGCATTTCAATGGCCATATCGAGGTTGGCACTATCCGAATCTCTTAAATCGCAGATCGGGAAGATCATCTCCAACTCTTCTTTTGTAAATTTCGAGCACTCCAGAAGCACTTCGCGCGCACGCATCCAGTTAATGTTACCCTTGTTGGTGTTGATCTCGCCGTTGTGCGCTATATAGCGGAATGGTTGCGACAGTTTCCACGATGGGAAAGTGTTGGTTGAAAAGCGCGAGTGTACCAATGAAATGGCACTTACTGCCAACGGATTGGTAAGGTCTTTAAAATATAACGAAACCTGCTCGGTTGTTAACTGACCTTTATAAATAATGGTTTTATAGGAGCACGAAATGATATTCATTCCGTTGTATCCAATTCCGGCAACCGACTCTCGAACCAGTTTTTCAGTGTATTTTCTGAAAACAAAAAGTTTGCGATCGAACTCTTCCACCGACATACCATCCGGTTTACCAATGAACAATTGCTGTACATATGGTTCTGATGCCAAAGAATCGCGCCCCAGGTCAGAATTGTCAACCGGAACTTTGCGATAACCCAAATAGGGTAGCCCAAACTTCTTCAGATTTCGTCCGATAATATCTTTACACTCTGAACGTTTTCGGTCCTCTTTTGGGAAGAAAATCATGGCCACGCCATATTCGCCAAACTGAGGTAATTTAATGTCCTGTTTCGGACATTCTTCCATGAAAAGTTCGTGTGGAATTTGTAGTAATATCCCTGCACCGTCACCGCTTTTAATATCAAACCCGGTACCCCCGCGATGTTCCATACGAGCCAGCATCGACAGAGCATCAGAAATCACACTGTGTTTCTTTCTGCCCTTTAGGTTTGCTACAAACCCGATACCACAACTCCCATGCTCAAATTCAGGGCGGTACAATCCCTTTGCTACAGGTTCTTTTGTCTGCATCATTTTTTCCTTTCTCTTTAAAATTCGCACTAGCGCAGCAATTGGCGCTGTCAATACCTAATTACTGCAAAACTGTAAGTGAAAATCCCGTTTTTACTTACGAAGTGAAATCAAAAATAATCAAAGAGGTGTGTATTCGCAATCTTAGCAGGTGTAAATTGTGTTTAATAACATACAATTAACCTTGAGAAAAATCATAAAAAACGTAATCCTTTGTCAGTATTTTATATGATTCTGACATTTGTTAGGTTTCAAATAGTCTGAAATCTTATTGAAGCAGGTTCTTTTTTGCTTCTTCTATTTTGTTAAATAGAAATTTTTTAATGATTTCCTCTTTCTTATTTGAAATACTATCCAAACATAAATTTCCGATGCTCCCTTCGTGGCTATGGTCTACGCATTTTTCGGGCGTAAAGTTTCCCTCTTCAATTTGAGCGCCAACTTGTTTGTAAGCTTCGCGGAATGGAATTCCCTGCAAAACAAGTTTGTTAACTTCCTCAACACTAAAAAGGTAATCGTATTTGCTGTCGTTAAGAATTTCGGTGTTTACCGACATTTTATCGATGGCCAGACTAACAATATTAAGGCAGTCGTTCATTTCTTTAAACGACGGAAGAAAAACTTCTTTTACCATTTGTAAATCGCGGAAATAGCCGCTTGGCAGGTTGTTAATGATTAAGCTGATTTGTGCCGGAACACCTTGCAATTTGTTGCAACGGGCGCGGGTGAGCTCAAAAACATCAGGATTTTTTTTGTGGGGCATAATGCTCGATCCTGTGGTAAACTCGGTGGGCAGGCTTACAAAATTGAAATTCTGGCTCATAAACAAACAAACATCGTAAGCCAGTTTTGATAATGTTCCGGAAATGTTTGCTAAGGCAAACGAAACAATTTTTTCAACTTTACCTCTTCCCATTTGCGCATAAACCACATTATAGTTCATGCTTGCAAAGCCGAGTAGGTCGGTTGTCATTTGGCGGTTAAGCGGAAACGACGAACCATAACCGGCTGCCGAACCCAATGGGTTTTGGTTGGTAATATTAAAGGCCGACAAAAGTAACTCCAAATCATCGGATAAACTTTCGGCATAGGCGCTAAACCACAGCCCAAATGACGAAGGCATAGCTACTTGCAGGTGGGTGTATCCCGGCATTAAAATGTGTTTTGTTTGTTCGGCACGTTTTAACAGAATATCGATAAGCCCCGAAGTAGTTTCGGCAATTTCTTTAATGGCATCGCGGGTGAACAGTTTTAGGTCGAGTAAAACCTGGTCATTACGCGAACGTCCGCTGTGTATTTTTTTACCAAGGTCGCCCAGTTTTTCGGTAAGCATAAATTCAACCTGAGAGTGTACATCTTCAACGCCTTCTTCAATCGTGAATTCTCCTTTTTCGGCAATAGCATAAAGACTTTTCAGCTCGGTCAGAAGTGTCGGAAGCTCATCCTTTTCAATAAGCCCAACCGACTCGAGCATGGTTACATGCGCCATCGAGCCCAAAATATCGTGCGTGGCCAAAAACAAATCCAGTTCGCGATCTTTACCAACAGTAAATTCTTCAATTGCTTTGTTAACAGGTGTACCTTTATCCCAGAGTTTCATATTAAAATAGTTGGAAGACGGAAGGCAGAAGACGGAAGATGAGAACCTGAATGCAGCCCTGTCGCTTCAATTAATATTAATAACTGCAAAGATAAAATTTCAAATGAAAGCTTCTTTCAATTTGCCGGAACTAAAACCTATTAATAACATGCAAAACCGAGATGCCGAAACAGGTATGGGAAATTGGCATCAGATAAGCTGATTTCAAAGAGATTTTTTTGGCTTAATATTATTAGATTTGCACTTCGTTATAGGTGTCCCTGATGACGCGGTTATTGGGGTGTAGCCGGAAAGATTTAAACAATGAAGAAAGTATTATCGATTATATCTTACCTGATTATTGCTGTGGCTTTATACTCGGCTGCAAGTTTTTATTTTAATTACGATTTTTGCCACACTATGGTAGCCGAAGACGGCCCGCTTGAAAATCTTACAGCTCTGGGTTTACTGCTGATATCGGTATTGTTTGCTATTCGTCTGTTCAGGCAGTATAAAGACAGGAACAAACTTTGGGTGGCTTTAAGTCTGATAATTATTATCGGTGCATTTTTCGGTTTTGGTGAAGAGATTTCCTGGGGGCAAAGGATATTCGCTGTTGAAACCAAAGGTTTTTTTGCTCAGCATAATTTTCAGGGAGAAACCAACCTGCACAATTTGGAGATAGGAGGCGTAAACCTGAATAAATTGATTTTCTCGACCGGGCTGGTAGTAGTTTTCGGAACTTATTTTGTTTTAACACTTCTGCTGTATAATAAGTGGCCTTTTTTCACACGTACTATCGATCTGTGGGGTATTCCTGTTCCTAAAATCAAATACTCATTACTGATACTGGTGTGTACGGGAATAGTTTTACTCATTCCGGAAAGACGAATATGGGAGCTGTGGGAAGCAATTTTTGTTGCTGTTTTACTGTTGGTTTTTCTCGATCCTTACAACCAGAAAGAGGAGCTTCTTGCCTAAAAAAAAATTTCTCAGAACATTAAAGTCCTCCTATATTGCCGGCATTAGCTGGTTAAACTAACATCCTTAATTTTTTTTGCCGGATTAATCAGAATTAAAAAGAGGATTCCGGTTAAGGCAAGTTCGTGTAGTTCGCTTTCTTTAACCAGGTTTATGGCCAGCGGAATAAAGGTGTTAACGGCCAATAGAACTATAATGTGATGCAGGCGGGGAATCGGAACGCCATAATCAATTACCAGTTTGCGAATAGACTTAACTTTCCAGGTAAGTAATGGCAGTATAATAAAGTAACTGATTAGCGCCACAAACATCAGTTTCGAAAAGATGAGGATGTTTAAATCCACTCCACCAATTTCAAGGTTATGCAGGTTGGTTTCGCCCTGGTAGTTGTTTTGCATAAAATATTCGCCGGATTCGATTGAAAATATACGCTGGCCCCACGATATTTCTTCTCCAAGGCCAAAAATAAAAACGATTGATGCAAGCGCGTTGAAGAATATTTTTTTCCGGTTTTTCTCTTTGCCGGCTTTAACTGCCCTGGTAGCAAAAAGTATAGCTCCCAATAGCAGAAACAATGCTGTAAGGTATTCCACCCAGCCATCTTCGCGAATAACTTTATCAAAAGCTTCCTGTCCGGAATTACTCTGACTTTTTCCGTAAGCTACAAAACCAATAATAACGGAATAAACTATAATGTCGAGAATTGTAATCCACGAAATATTTTTCTTCATTTGTATTCAAATTAAAAATGTGGGCGTAAAATTAGTATTTTTTGTTTGTGCGCTTGCCATAATTCGTCACTAATGAATAATCGACATATATACTTTCTGGTCCTGATTACCCTTCTATTAATTATAATACCAGCTTTGCCGGTTTTTTTGGTTGGAAACGCTGCAAAATATGCAGAGGTGGGTCGCGAAATGCTGATGAATAACGACTGGATTAACCTTACTATTGGCGGCGATGCTTACGATCAGAAACCTCCTATGTTGTTTTGGATTGCGGCGGTTACTTTTAAGTTGTTTGGTTTGTCGATACCGGCCTTCAAATTGGCCGTTTTATTGTTTTCGGTCATCGGAATTTATTCGACATACCGGCTGGGAAAACTGCATTACGGAAAAGAAACCGGTATGCTGGCAGCCTTTTTTTGGATATCGTCTTTGGGATTTCAGCATTTTAACAACGATATACATACCGATACTTTATTGGCCGACTTTGTGGTTTTTTCGGTATGGCAGTTTTCGGTGTATTTAAAAAACCATAAATGGCACAATTTTTTGCTTGGTGCAGTTGGCGTTGGTTTGTCGATGCTGGCAAAAGGGCCGGTGGGAGTTGTAATTCCCGCAGCTGCAATTGGCGGAACAATGTTGGTTCATAAGCAATGGAAAGAAATATTTAACTACCGTTGGCTGATTGCCCTGGTAGTGGTGGGCATTATGATTTTGCCTGCCATGGTGGGGTTGCTAAACCAGTTTGGGCTCGAGGGAATCAAATTCTATTTCTGGACCAATAACGTAGGGCGTGTTACCGGTTCGTATAGGGGAAGTGGTGCCGATTATTCGTTTTACCTGCATACATCCTTATATGTATTGTTGCCCTGGACCATATTTATGGTTTATGGTTTTTTTAAAGAAGTGAAAAGCCTGAACAGAATACGGAAAAATAAAACCGAAGATTTTGAGGTAGTAAACATTTTTGCGGTTGTGGTTTACCTGGGAATACTGTCGGTAGCCAAACAGCAAAATCCACACTATATGCTTTCGGCACTTCCTTTTATGTATATAATTACCGCCAAATGGACCGTGCGCTTATTTTCTTCCGAAGAAAGAGCGAAAACCCGTAACATAATTGCAACAATAAATAAAGGAATAGCAGTTGTTGGGCCGCTAATATTATTAGTGCTGCCCATTGTGGTGTTTCCTGAAAAACGTTTCTGGTTTTGGGGTGTATACGGATTGCTTTATGCCGGAATAGTGATAGTGTTTGTAAAAAAGAATAATTTGCAGAGGCAGATTGTGATGCTGACCTTCACCATTGCAGTAATGCTGTTTACCGTTAATGTGAACATGTTGCCAAATATGCTGAGGTTTCATACTTCGATTGAAGCTGCCGAAATTTTTAATGAAAAAGCACCTGAAGGCTCAACACTAAGCATGTATACCGAGAAAGCCAGGCTTTGGAATTTGTTTCTGTATTCAAAATCTCCGGGCAAATATCTTGTTGAAAAAGAAGATCTGGAAGCATTTCTGCCGAATGCGGGGGCGTGGATATATACTTCGGAAGCCGGGTATAATGATATGCTTGAAATGGGATTGAATGTGAATGTGGTTCAGAAATTTACGGAGCACAAACCTCTAACCGGTCAGTCGGCACGATTTTTAAATCCCAAAACCAGGGCGAGCAGATTTAATACCATGTATCTTGTTGAGTTAAGATAAGTAAATCACAAAAAACAAAATATTTCTTCCCCCCCCCCTGTTCCGATTGTTATACTTTTCGATCAGTATTAATTCTTTTGCACACTTCATAAAATTTGGACAGGAAACCAATTCATCATTAATAAATGATTTTCTGTTGCTGTTTTATGTCTCTCATATTAATATATGATGAGCTGCCACACTTCATTGTGGTGATAGTCTGCATCTTTCTTTAGGGCAGTATCCTTTGTCCTTTAATTAATTCTTGTTATTCGTCTAATAAAAACATGTGGTAATTTGTTCTTTTTGGACTTATTGTGGCGATTAAATGTAAAAACGGCAATAAAAAGCACGAATAGATATCAAAAAGGTACAATATGATGCCAAATATTAATAATTTGTTAAGTGAATTAATATGTGCGGTAAAAATGGGGTTTCGATTGAAAAAAAGTGCATTTATTTGAATCAGGAATTAAAAACAGAGGGTGTAGAAAAGAAAAAGACGTTAAAAAGGGGAAAACACCCCTGTTAAAACAGGGCAGACGAGATTTAAAAATAAAAATAGCAGTTTAACTTTTAAAATTTACGATTATGAAAAAGACACTACTGATTACAGTAAGTATGTTATTACTTTTAGTTGTATCAACAACGAATGTTAAAGCTCAGGAATGGAGTACGGGTTTAGACATTTACAGTAGTTATTTATGGCGTGGTGCCAAGTTTGGAACAGGGGCAGCTTTCCAGCCCGGAGTTGAGTTTAGTGCAGGAGGTTTTGCCATTGGTGCATGGGGATCTTACAGTACTGGTTCAGAGGAAGCAGCTGAGGCCGACCTTTACATGGGTTATGGTTTCGATTTAGGCGAAAATGCTTCGTTAAGCTTTACCTTGACCGACTACTACTTCCCGGGATCAGACTGGACAGAAGGAGAATCGCACTACTTCGAACCGATGGTTAGTTTGGGTGTAGGCGCTTTCACTTTCACTGCAGCTTACATGGAAGGACTTGGAGATGATGAGATCAACACTACAAGCGACTTGTATCTTGAAGCAGCAGTTTCAGCAGGTCCGGTAGACATTACTCTTGGTGGTGGCGATGGCCAGTACACTGACGATGGCGATTTCAACATCTGTAACATCATGGTTGGAACTTCAAAAGAAGTACAGATTACCGAAAGCTTTACTCTGCCGGTTTCAGGAGCAGTTATGCTGAACCCATCAACCGGAGGATTCCACATTGCAGTTGGTATTTCACTGTAACAGAGAAGATATTTTGATATGAAACGAGTCCGTATAACTCGGACTCGTTACATCTTATACTAAAAAACAAATAACATTAAATAAGATGAAAAAGATTGAAGCAGTAATACGCAAATCAAAATTTGAAGAGGTAAAAGACGCCCTGTATGAAGCAGGTATTGAGTTCTTCTCTTTCTGGGATGTGAGAGGAGTTGGCCAGGCTCGCGAAGGTCGTGCTTACCGCGGTGTTGTATACGACACCAGTACAATCGAAAGAATAAAATTGTCCATTATCGTTCGCGATAAAAATATTGATAAAACGGTTCAGGCCATTTTAGGTTCAGCCAGAACAGGAGAGATTGGTGACGGTAAAGTGTTCGTTGTGCCTATTGAAGAGTCATACCGAATCAGAACCGGAGAACACGGTGATGAATCACTTTTTATTAAAGGAAAAGAAGAGTAGTAACTGAAAAAAGATTAGATTATCATGGAAGAAACTTTACAAGGCCTACAAATAGGTATAGATAATATGTGGTTATTGGTTGCTGCATTTCTGGTAATGTTCATGCAGCCTGGATTTGCCCTGGTTGAGGCAGGTTTTACACGATCGAAGAACACGGCGAATATTTTAATGAAAAACCTGATGGACTTTTCTATCGGCTCAATACTTTATTGGGTTATTGGTTTTACCATTATGTATGGAGACTCAATAGGTGGATTTATTGGAATGCCAGATCTTTTCTTTATGAGCGACGGTTTTGGCGATAATTATTCTGATTATGCCGACTTGTTCTTCCAAACTGTATTTGCTGCAACTGCTGCAACTATTGTTTCGGGAGCAATGGCTGAAAGAACAGAATTTAAAGCCTACTTGATTTTTAGTATTGTAATTACCGTAATTATTTACCCAATTTCAGGTCACTGGACATGGGGTGGTGGTTGGTTAAGCCAACTTGGATTCCACGATTTCGCCGGTTCATCTATTGTACACTCTGTTGGTGCATGGGTTGGTTTAGCTGGTGCGTCTATTATTGGACCTCGTTTAGGAAAATATGGAAAAGACGGAGAGGCGAAAGCAATTCCGGGACACAACCTGGCAATGGGAGCATTGGGTGTATTCATCCTATGGTTCGGATGGTTCGGATTTAACCCCGGATCTCAGTTAGCCGCTGCCGGTACTGATAACGCTGTTGCAATTGGTCATATCGCAGTTACCACTAACCTGGCTGCTGCGGCCGGTGCTGTTACTGCAATGATGGTTGCATGGTTCCGTTACAAACGCCCATCACTTTCAATTTCGTTGAACGGTGCATTGGCCGGTTTGGTTGCCATTACTGCTGGTTGTGATGCCGTTAATCCTATGGGAGCATTATTCATCGGTATTATTGCAGGTTTCATTCTGCCATTTGCTGTTGAGTTCTTCGATAAAATATTGAAAGTAGACGACCCTGTTGGTGCGATCTCTGTTCACGGAGTGAGCGGTGCATTTGGTACACTGGCTGTAGGTTTGTTCTCAACCTCTGAAGGTTTATTCTACGGCGGTGGTGCAAAATTACTGGGTATTCAGGCTATAGGTGTGGCAGCATTCTTTGCCTGGGCATTCGGTTTAGGTTTGGTATTATTCTTCATCCTGAAGAAAACAAATATACTGCGCGTTTCTAAGCGCATTGAAGAAGAGGGCCTTGATGTTTACGAACATGGTGAGAGCGCCTATAACTAAAATCTTCTTCAGCTTTTAAGTCTGTAGCTGTCTGTTTGTGGCCCCGTCGTTGGGCGGGGCCATTTTTCTTTTCAACTACACGACTTGAAAAAATAGAACATTAACTGCACATAATATATTTCGTTTTACGTTAAATTAAGGTCAAGGGTAGTTATTAGTTAGTTTAGTTAGATTAAAAGAATCGGAGACCGACTGCAAATTGTAGTCGGTTTTTTGTTGATAAAAATGCAGGCTTTTAAGTGAAAGTATTTGAGGCTTATGTATTTTTGTCACTTCTTAAAAAATGTAGAAATT
>NZ_JBFHGM010000124.1:0-13961 GCF_041583095.1 Draconibacterium sp. | reverse complement strand
CCCATCGCATTCGAACCGTATAAAATCGATGCCGGTCCGCGAATTACTTCCACCCGTTCTACATCAGAGGCAACATAAGAATCGGGAAGAGGATGCCCCATAATTCCCATAAACTGCGGGTGACCATCAATGAGCATTAAAACGCCGGTGGTTGGACTTCCGCCAATCCCGCGAATTGAAATCTGCCCTGCCGATCCGGCTGCCACACCAAAACCGGTAACACCACGCTCGGTAACAAACAAGCCCGGCACCCGGCCATTTAAAATCGGTAGCAGTGCCGACTCATCACTTTCCTCAATTTGAGTACGGGTAACAACTGAAACCGCCATTGGAACATTGTTGCGGTTTACCTGTACCTGCGTTCCGGTAACCACCACTTCGTTGATCGTTATGGTGTCGTTGGTTTCAAAGTGCATTTGTGCACTGGCAATTCCTTGAGCGATTAGTAGGATGAAAAAACTGAAGATAAATATTCGCATTATTTAAGTTTATTGTGTTACGTATTAATTTAATCGTGATACCATTTGGCCAAAAAAAAATTATTCGGCTTTACTCATTACCAGTTTCCCGTGTTGTATCCCTTTCAGGCTGATGAGTTGCTCTGAAATTTCTGTTAGTTTTCGCGAGGGACCTTTAACAGCAATAATTTCCATGTAATTCATCT
This sequence comes from Draconibacterium sp., assembly GCF_041583095.1. Classification (NCBI taxonomy): domain Bacteria; kingdom Pseudomonadati; phylum Bacteroidota; class Bacteroidia; order Marinilabiliales; family Prolixibacteraceae; genus Draconibacterium; species Draconibacterium sp. The sequence goes on along the minus strand of NZ_JBFHGM010000124.1, from coordinate 13,297 downwards.
CGTTTAAATAAAAGCCCTGCGACGAAAGAATAAACTCCTTGTGTTCGTATTGAATCTCGGCCGATTTCTTTAGTATATCCTTTTTCCCGTGATTGAAGACAATGATAACTGCGCCGGCCACAATGTTATCACATTTCCACTTTTCCTCCACTAAATTCTTTTCGATAAGGTGACGGATAGCACGCGAACGGTTGGCAAAAGCATTGTCCTCAACATACTTGTCGAGAGCTTCAAGGAGTTCTTCATCTAACGAAACGCCAAACCTGGAAACGGCCATGGTAATACTAATTTTAATATTCGTAACACGAATGTATGAAAATAGAATGAATCTGCGGTAGTAAAATCCGGATTGTTCAAAATGCTTTATCTTTAAACCAAATAAATTGATAGGGTATGACAACGATAAAAACCATTTACCTGGGCGAATTACGCACCGAAAATGAGCACCTGCAATCGGGCAATAAAGTAATAACCGATGCGCCGACTGATAATCGTGGAAAAGGAGAATATTTCTCGCCAACCGACCTGCTGGCAACGGCTTTGGGAAGTTGTATAATGACCATTATGGGAATAAAAGCCCGCGATAACGGAATTGATATTGAGGGAACTCAGGTTGACGTCACAAAAATAATGGCTTCCGATCCGCGACGTGTGGCCGAGGTGGTTGTGGAATTTACTTTTCCGGCAAAAAACTATACCGACGAAGAAAAGCAGCTGGTTGAAAGTGTTGCCGGCATTAGTCCGGTGCCCTTAAGTTTACATCCTGATCTGGTTCAAACCATCAAATTCAACTGGTAGCTTCAGTGTTTGATAAAACGGCCTTGAAAAGTTCCGTCAGCCAGTTCGGCTTTTAGCAAATATATTCCGGGAACGAGGCCGGTGATATTTATTTTATTCGGATTTATGGTGAAATGTTTTACTTCTGCACCATTCATATCAAAAATACGGATGCCAGTGATTTCCATCGACGAAGAAATTCGTAAGCTGATTTCAGTGGTAGCCGGATTGGGGAAGATTTCTATGGTTTGGGTATTGGTTTCTGCCGGAACACCAACAATCTCCTGAGTTTCCGAAATTAGCCAGAGATCAGGATCAATCACCATTTCAGCAACATGGAATTCGGTGTCGACGATAAATTGTTGTTGGTTGCTGGTGTGATTCAGTCTTACATCGAGCGAATCGGTGCGACCGGCAGTGTATAAACGCACCGGTAACGGCATTTCGAAAAAATCTACCGATTGATGCGTTGTAGTTTGACTCAGAGTTATCAAGGTTTTTCCTTCGTCACCCGGTTTAAAACTGGCCGAATAAACCGGATAACCTTCGCCATACAACCAGTCATTAAAGAACTCAGCAAGGCTGGTATCGGCTACCTGCTCAAAATGGGTTATCGCATCTTCGGAGCGGGCAAAAGCATTGGCAACTGCCGGATCGTTGAAATAGTTTTTCAGACCCTGAAAAAAGGCATCATCACCAATTACCCAACGCAACATGTGCAGTAAATAACCTCCTTTTGCGTAGGATAAGCGACTGCTGAAAATGCACGCCACTGATGTGGTATCGGCAACATAAACTGAACCATCGGGCTGCTGTTTTACCTGGTCGGAATACACTTGTTTCCACACCGGCCACCAATCGGTTTCAATATTTTCGTACGAAAGTCCGGTTAAGTAGGTAGCAAATCCTTCGTTTAGCCATATATCCTGCCACGAGCCCGGCGTTATGTAATCGCCAAACCACTGATGGGCCAGCTCGTGTGCAATTAATCCGAAGCCAAAATTTCCCATAAAACTCATGGTTTGATGCTCCATTCCGCCGCCCCAGCCAAACTGTGCGTGGCCGTATTTTTCGGCAGCAAAAGGATAATCTCCAATTAGGTTTTGGAACAACTGCATAATCTCTGCCGTTACCGGTGTTTTACTTTTTGCATCGTCAAGATCCTCGGGATAAACGTAATTCAGGATTTCAATGGAGTCGCCATTTTCGGTTTTCAGGTAGTCAGAATAACGCTCATAATTGGTCACGGCAATAGCAACCAGGTAGGTGGCAATTGGGAAACGGTGTCTCCAGTGCATGGTTCTGGTGGTGTCGCTTAATTGTTCTGAAACCAAAATTCCATTACTTGCCGTTTTATACTTTTCAGGTGTAGTAACAATCACGTCAATCGAATCGATTTTATCGGCCAGCGACTGCTTGCAGGGCCACCATTCCAAAGCACCGTAAGGTTCCGAAAGCGTCCATAAAACCGGTGTAAATTCACTGCCGTGAAAACTGGTTTCAAAAGAACCGAAGCCTGATGTTGGGGGAACTCCTTGATAGAAGACCGAAACAGAATCAAGCTGATCGGGCAAAAGAGATTCAGGCAAATCAACTTCAAGTTTGTTATTCTGATGGGTGAAAGTGGCGGTTTTATTTCTGATTAGAACAGAATCGACAGTTAAGGAATCTGAAAGATCAAATTCAATCGTGTTCAGTAAGCTCGTTTGGCTCTTAAAGTGGGTGGTAACTTCCCCGGAAATGTAACGAACCGCGGGATCGACCTGCCATTCCATCCGCTGATAGATAAAGTCGGTAAAACTGTTATTCTGGCTCTCTGTAAAATTCGATTTCAGCACAAAATTCCGGCTTTCTTCCAGTGCTATTTTGTCTGAGATGAACAGTTCATTCTCCTGCGCAATGGCATTGACGGAAATGTAAAGAAAGAGAAGGATGTGGACGAATCTTATCATTGCTTAAAGATACAATTCCGAATGAAGATTTAAAGCAAAAAAAAGCGAACCATAATGGTCCGCTTTCGATTTTATAAGGATATACTTTTTATTTTTCAAGCTCTTTCCAGGCCAGTGCGCTGGCTCCAACAATAGCTGCATCACCAGGCTTCAATTCCGATGGAAGAATCTTGATTTTATCTTTAAAGATAGGAAGCAAGTGTTTTTCCATGTGCTTTTTGGTTGGTTTGAAAATGTAATCACCGGCAGCAGTTGGTCCGCCAAACAGGAATACTGCTTCAGGGCTCAGGTGGTGAACCGTGTCAGCCAAACCTTGTCCTAACCATGCACCTGTTTTTTCAAATACTTCCAAAGCAATTTTGTCGCCTTTTTCAGCAGCGTCGTAAATCATTTTCGAGTCCAGCTCGTTAAACGATTTGTCGGCCAGAATACTGTCGGTTGCGTTGTACTGAACCATCAATTCAAAAGCAGTACGTTTCATTCCTGGAGCCGAGCAATAAGCCTCTAAGTGGCCCAGCGCTGTACATCCGCACAAACGTCCGCCAGGAATAAGTGTGGTGTGACCACATTCTCCGGCAAAACCATCATTTCCGTATACCAGGTCGCCATTTACAACAATACCGCTACCAACACCGGTACCAAGGGTGAACATTACAAAGTTTTTCATGTCTTTGGCACCACCGTAAATCATTTCGCCAATGGCTGCTGCATTTGCATCGTTTGTAAGTGCAAGTGCTTCCATTTCAGGGAAGTGTGCACGAAGTAATTCAACTAAACGAACCACTCCTTTAAAGGATAAGTTTGGAGCATATTCAATTGTTCCGCTGTAGTAATTACCATTTGGAGCGCCAATTCCTATTCCAAAAACTTCTAAATTTTCATTCAATAACTTAACTGATTTGATCAGTTCTTTAATGGCTGCTGCCAAATCTGAGATGTATTGGTCGATATCGCCATGCGATGGTGTAGAAATATTGTCTTTAACCATCACGTGTCCTTCCGCGTCAACTACGCCAATGGCAGTATTTGTTCCGCCAATATCAACTCCAATTGCTACTTTTTTCATTTTTTATTAAGCTTATTAATTTAGATTTTATCTGCATTTTCTGTGTGTTAGCAAAATTAAAAATATTATGCAATTGGAGGGGAGCCGGACATCGGTTTATGGCTATTTATTTTGAATTCAATTAAGCTTTAACGTTTTTTAAGATGAATCTGAATTTCAGAACGCCAAACAACGATGAATTTTAATCTTACCTTTGTTTCTTGATAATTATGAAAACAATTGGTAAAGCAATTCTGAAGTTTTTGGGGTGGATACTTTTAATTCCGATTTATATTTACAAATACGGAATATCGCCACTTACTCCGGCATCGTGCCGGCACGTTCCCACATGTTCGGAGTATGCAGTAAAAGCCATAAAAATCCACGGTCCGTTTAAAGGATTTGTGCTTACTGTCAGGCGACTTTCAAAATGCCATCCGTGGGGAACGCATGGTTACGATCCCGTTCCGCCAAAAGAATAGCGGGTAAAAAAGCATTTAGCTGAGTTCAATTTATTTATTCCAAAACATAAAACTAAATTTGTGGAACATTGTTAAAATGAGACACTAAAAAATACATTGATGAAGAGAATAATCCTTTTATTGGTTGTGGCTACGTTGTTTGCATCGTGCGGGAACCAGAAGAAATCAGATAAAAGTGCCGCGGCCGACGTTGTTACTGTGAGTATTTTACCACAAAAAACGTTTGTAGAGAAAATTGCTGGCGATGATTTTGAAATAAACCTGCTTATACCGCCCGGGTCGAGCCCGGCAGCCTATACACTTTTGCCCTCTCAGTTGAAAGATATTTCGCGTTCGGCTGTTTGGTTTCGTATTGGTTACATTGGTTTCGAACATTCGTGGGCCGATAAAATTAAGCAGGCCAATACCAAAATGAAGGTGGTAAATATTTCGGAAGGACTGGATTTGATTGCCGACAAAATGGAGCAACACGGCGACCATGTGCATATTGATGGTGTTGACCCGCACGTGTGGCTGTCGCCGGTTATGGTAAAACAAATGGCAAAAGTAATTCTCGATGAACTTTCGGCGTTAAAACCCGAAAAGGCAGGTGATTACAAGGCCAATTACATGCGTTTTGTGAAAGAATGTGATCAGCTCCATATCGATCTTAAAAATCAGTTGAAAGATTACGCCGGACGAAAGTTTATCGTTTTTCACCCGAGCCTTTCGTATTATGCCCGCGAATATGGTTTAGAGCAGTACTCGCTTGAAACCGGCGGAAAAGAGCCAACGCCGCAACACTTGCGCGAAGTGGTTGACATTGCCAAGTCAGAAGGCATAAAAGTTATTTATATTCAAAGTGAATTCGACCGGGAACATGCACGTGTTTTTGCCGATGAAATTGGAGGTAAAATCATACAGGTAGCACCGCTTAAACCTGAGTGGGAAGAAAACCTAAGAACAATGACCCAAATTCTGATTGATAATTTTTAATGGATCCGTTAATTAAAATAGAAAATCTGACGGTGGCCTACGATAAGGTGCCGGTGCTGGAAAATGTCGATCTCGAGATTTTTGAGAACGATTTTCTGGGCGTTATCGGACCTAACGGAGGAGGTAAGACAACACTTCTAAAAGCTATTTTGGGACTGAAGAAACCGGAATCGGGGAAAATTCATTTCTCGAAAGAAATGAGCGGCCGGAAAAAACCAATTGGCTACTTGCCACAGGTACGACATATCGACCGGAAATTCCCGATCACTGTTTTTGATGTGGTACTTTCGGGAGGCATTATGCAAAATCGCCAAAATGCCAAGAGCATTGCCAAGGATAAAGCCGAAGCATTGCTCGAAGAAATGGGCGTTGCCGGTATTCGGAACAAAGCCATTGGCGAATTGTCGGGCGGGCAAATGCAACGTGTGTTTTTATGCCGTGCCTTGCTAAGCGATCCCAAGTTGCTAATCCTTGACGAGCCGGATACTTTTGTGGATAACCGTTTTGAAGGCGAACTTTACGAAAAGTTGGAGAAGTTAAATGAAGAGCTTGCCATACTTTTGGTTTCGCACGATGTGGGCACCATAACCAGCTGCGTAAAATCTATTGCCTGTGTAAATAAGTACCTGCATTATCACCCGAGTAACGTAATTTCGCAAGAGCAGCTGGCCAATTATAATTGCCCGATTCAAATCATCTCGCATGGCGAAATTCCGCATACCGTTTTAAAGCACCATCATCATTAATATGAACGCGATAATAGAATTATTTTCATACGATTTTTTTCAGAAAGCCTTTTTGGCTGCCGTGTTTGCCAGTATTTCGTGCGGAATTATTGGTGCATATATTGTTTCGCGGCGTATCGTGTTTATAAGTGGCGGAATAACACACGCTTCGTTTGGCGGAATCGGCTTGGCATTTTTCCTCGGCTTTAACCCCTTGCTGGGGGCCGTGCTTTTTGCTGTTTTATCGGCTTTGGGCATTCAGTTTTTTACCAAAGTGGCCGAAATCAGGGAAGATTCTTCCATTGCCATTTGGTGGTCGCTGGGAATGGCGCTGGGAATTATTTTTGTTTTCCTCACTCCAGGATACACACCAAACCTGATGAGTTACCTGTTCGGGAATATTCTTACGGTAACTACTTCCGAGCTTTGGTGGATGTTTATACTCAACCTGGTTATCGTGGTTTTCTTCGTCGTATTTTTACGTAAGATCCTTTATATCGCATTCGACGAAGAGTTTGCGCGCACTGCAGGTTTACCGGTTGGTTTGTTCAACTACCTCATAATTGTACTTATTGCGTTAACTGTTGTTTTAAACATCAGGGTAGTGGGTATCATTCTTATTTTGTCGTTGCTGACCATACCGCAGGCAACAGCCAATTTATTCACCAACGATTTTAAACGCCTGCTGGTGTATTCGTCGTTGTTTGCTTTTGTGGGTACAATCGCCGGTTTGTTTATTTCCTATTTCCTGAATATTCCTTCGGGAGCAGCTATCATTTTTACGCTGGTTATTATTTTCGGAATACTTCGTTTGGTTAAAACGTTTGTGTAATGTTTGCACCCAAAAAGGAAAAAATATACACCTGTTCAAACTGTAATTTTCAGTTCTCGAATCTCGATGTTCCGCGCTCGTGCAGTAATTGTTTTGCCTGCACCGGATGCGAAATTTATATTTGCCCCGATTGTGGAGAAGAAGTGGTGATTAAGGCGGTGAAAAAGAGAACAGTTGGAACGTAACCGCAACCGTGTAACACTCCATCCACAATAATTTTTCGCTTGTTGCAGCTGTGCGACAAGGTTGCCACAACATTTTTTTGCTTGCTACAGCCGGGAACAAGCAAATCAACAAGTTTTTTCGCTCGTTGTAGCCGTGCGACAGGCTAGCCAATAAGTTTTTTGCTTGCCGCAGCCGTGCGACAAGCGAGCCAACAAGTTTTTTTTCTTGCCGCAGCTGTGCGACAAGCGAGCCATCAAGTTTGCTGGCTAATTACACGGCTGCAGGAAGCCTGTAATCAGTAGGTTACAAAGGTTGTAAGTTTGATTGCCTATTGCAAATCGCTGCTACAACCAGGCTTTGGCCCTTAACAAAACAAAAAATCGATCCGATCAGTAACGTTAACTTGTGGTTCTATTTAAAAGGGTTGCAGCACGTTTACCGATTAGAACGATTTTACTCACAACTTAATTCACGGATATATAAAGCAACTGCCCGCTCTGAATAATCAGGCGGGCAGTTTTATTTTGTTGGGATCCGGTTGGTATTAAACTGATTCTTTAAAATACTTTACCGTACCTACTTTTAGTTCCATTGTGGCATCTTCGTCGCAAACAATAATGCCATTCGGGTGCATTTGCAGTGCCGACAATGTCCACATGTGGTTAATTCCGTTTTCCACTACATTTTGCAGTGCGCGGGCTTTTTTGTAGCCGTTCACCAAAACCAATACTTCTTTCGAGTCGAGTACTGTTTGCACACCAACTGTTAAAGCCTGTTTTGGCACCTGGTTTAAATCGTTGTCGAAGAAACGCGAGTTGGCCACAATCGTGTCGTAGTTCAAATCAACCAAACGGGTGCGCGACTGAATCGATGATCCAGGAATATTAAATGCCAGGTGACCATCGGCGCCCATTCCGCCCATAAACAATTCAATACCTCCGTACGATTCTATTTTGGCTTCGTAACGTTCGCATTCAGCATCTAAGTCCTTGGCATTTCCGTCAAGAATATTGATGTTTTCTTTTGGAATATCGATGTGATTGAAAAAGTTTTCGAACATAAAACTGTGGTAGCTTTCCGGATGATCTTCGGCAATGCCCACGTATTCGTCCATGTTAAAAGTAACCACGTTTTTAAACGTTACTTTTCCTTGTTTGTACAAGTCAATCAGTGCTTTGTAGGTTCCCAGCGGCGTTGATCCGGTTGGTAAACCCAGCACAAATGGTTTTTCTGCCGATGGCTCAAAATCACTAATTCTTTCGGCAATATGGTTGGCAGCCCAAATGCTTAATCCATCGTAGTTATTATGAATTACTAACTTCATTATATTCTGGTTTTTAAAGTATATTTTCCGTTGCTTTTCCCAGTTTCTGGGCTTCTTCAAGGAATTGCTCAACTGTTAATTCGCGGTGGTAAATTACTCCGTGAGTAGCGCGTAACAGCGGCGATTCGTTTTGGTAAAAGAAGTTTTTACCCAACAGCAGTTGTATTTGTTTGTGCTGATCGAACCAAACACGTTGTGTCAGGTCGCTGAATTTACCATCCAGCTGGTAACTCGGGAACGATGCATTTACCTGCGTAATGTAACATTCCGAGAATGATTTACCAAGTGTTGCCAGCGAGTTCAACGAAACCGGAACGATCACTTCAACATCCCACGGATTGTATTTAAACCACACGTTACGGTATCCAACAATTCTCAGCTTGCTCAGGTCTTCTTCCTTGCTCCAGTCTTCAACTGCTTTTGCAATTGCCATCAGCACTTTGTAGTGCGTGTCGGGGCCGCTTCCCTGTGGATCCATTGCCAAACTTATAACCGTTGGCTTGTATTTCCGGAAGTCCTCCAGTATTGGAAGAATGTCTTTGTCGTAGTTCGATTCGCCCGAGTAAAAGCCCAAACGCAGGTGGTGAACGTTTTTCACCATAATGCCGTAGTGTGCCCAAACCAGTTCCTCTTCAAACTCGCGGATCATTCCTTTCAGCTTCTGAATTTTAGGAGGATTTTTTCCGCCATCGTAAGTATTTCTCAGGCTGGAGAGTACCTCGAAAATCGTTTCACGAAGTTCTTCTTCGTTTTTAATTCCCCAGATTAAAACCAGCGCACGTACTACACGGTGGCAAACTCCACGGCGTTTTTCTTCTTCATCCTGCGCTGCAATGTTGTCGAGATAGTGGTAAATGTCTTTGTCCCACTTGTATTTGTGCCCGTCTTTAAAGAAGTCGGGGAAGTTGATCATTTCAATTTTGCCCTGATTTATCAGGTCTTTGGTATCAACCAGCACATTGTACAAAAAGGTATTTGTTACCGCTGTAAATCCCGAAGTTGCTACCGAAAAATGGAGCTCATTACTTGCATCGCGTGACTGGCGGTTGGTTGATGGCATAATGCCAAGCATAATATCGTCGTGGTGCGGGCCGGTGTGGTAATACACCTGGTTCACCTCTTTTTGCATTCCTTTTTGCAGTTTCGCCAAAATTGAATCGATAACCGACTGAACCGTGTTTTCATTCAGGCCGGGAATCATACTACAGTATTTGTCGGCTTTCAGGTCTTCCAAATCCAGTTTCGAGCCAAATTTGTTTATCTTTTTGCAGAGTTCAATAACTGCGCGTTCAGTTTTCTGGTGGTTCCACGGTGTACCGGTGTAGAAATACTCGATACTATCTTCCAGCGTAACCGCTGCACCATCGGTAAGGTAAAAACGGGCATTTTTTAATTTTTGAAGTGCCGTTGCCGGATAGGTCACTGAAGGTTCTTTTTCCAACGACGCTTTTATGGTGTCGGCAATGGCTTCACCGGCGGCGTAAACAATTGCTTTGTTATCCGGATTAAATGTAAGTGTACCCAAACCGATGGTAATAACCAGGCGGTTTTTCGATACTTCAATTCCACCCAAATCGGCAGCCGTTATGGCTTGCGTTTCAAAGTTTGTTTCGGTTAAACGTGTTGATGAAAAATGATCGGATCCGCGTGTATTGAATGCGATCAATCCATCGGGGCCAATACCACTGAGGAAGAAACCAATTCCACCTTTTTGGCGAATCTTATTTTCGTAAGCTGTACACCAGTTATCGATATTAAAAATCGATTCTTGTTGCAATTGCTCCTGGTGTGTTTTTGCTTCACGGTAACGTAACGACAGGTCGATCTTATAATCCGGGAAAATATCGGAATAATGTTTGCCTTCTGCCAGTTTAATGTCTTCGGAATTAATAAGCAGGGCATTTTCTTTTTTAAAGCCTAAAGCTTCAATGTATTGTTTTTGTGCGTAGTTGTAAAGGCTGTTGTGTTGCTCCGGGTTAATGGGGAAAAACTCGCCCATTTGTACAAAGGAGAGTTCGCTCAGATCAGGCTTTTTTACATCGGCTAAACCATATTTCTCCAAAAAGTCTTTTCCTTTCTTGTTATTCCAGTTATCAAGCAAAAGATGGGTGAAATCCAGAAAATACTGCGCCGTTTTCCCGGTTGGTAAACAGGCTACACCCTTAGGGTTTTTACTTGCCCACTCTAAAAAGCTTAATGCCGAAAGCAGCCCCAGCTTTGGGAAACTTTCAGTGGTGATATACGGAATTCTGGTCGAAATTTTCTTTGACTTTGTTTCTTCGAAAAATGCTTCTTCAACCTTTGTAAAATTGACTGTCATATTTTATTTTTTTGATATTCTTTCCAGCGCATAAGCCGCTGCTCCCATCGTTCCGGCTTTGGTTCCCAGTTCCGAAAACTGAATTTGGGTTTCGTTGCTTATGTCGCGGTTACTAAATGTATGAATGGCCTGTTGTATGGGTGCCAGAATAAACTGACTGGCCACGGCAACTTGTCCACCAATAATGATCAATTCAGGATTAAAAATCTGAATCAGGTAAGCCATTCCTCGTCCCAGCCATTTTCCTACTTCCGAGAAGAGCGAAATGGCAAACTGGTCGCCGGAGTTGGCAGCCTGAATAACTGTTGAAATATCTATTTTACTTAAATCGTCTTTTACCAGTTCTTTTATCAGCGACGAATGGCCTTGCTCAATTCCTTCGCGGGCCTGGCGTGCAATAGCGTTGGCCGAAACAATGGTTTCCAAACAGCCCTGCTTTCCGCACACACAAAGTACACCGTTATCGGCCAGTGGCAGATGCCCAAATTCGCCCGAGTAACCTGATTTTCCGGTGTACAATTTTCCATTAATAATTATACCCAGTCCCAATCCCCAGTCGGCTTGCAACATTAGCACGTTTTTCTTGCCTTTTGCCAGTCCAAAATATTGTTCGGCAAAGGTGCGTAATTTGGCATCGTGACTAATAAAAACCGGTATTCCGAATATATTCTGCAGTTTCGAAAACAGGTCTTTTTCTTCCGGGAAATAGGTTTGGTTAATGCCTTCTTTTTGGTTAATCAAACCCGGTAATTCAAGTCCGGCCACCAAAATCTTTTCGCGGTCGATATTGCTTTCTTTAATTACTTTTTCCAGCTCGGCATTTACCTGGTTAAAAATGTTAATGTCCGACGACATTTTTATCGGGAAATAATGCGGGCCACTAACCTCTTGGTTGCAGCTGTTGAAAATGGAAATAATCGTGCGGGCCACATTTATGGTAATTCCAACCACGTAAAAACCGTTTTCAACAAGTCCGTAAATATTGGGGCGCCGGCCACCACTCGAATCGCCACGTCCTAACTCAGTTACCAATTGGTCTTCAATTAGCTCGAGTAATAAGCTGTTTATTTTTGGTGTACTTAATTTAATTTGGCGGGCAAGCTCGGAATTTGAAAGCGGGCCGTTAAAATAGATTGAACGAAGAATCTGTTTTTTCTGGGCAATTTTTTTTTGCTCAACTGCCTGACTTTGATTTCCTGTGGTTTTAAATAGTTTTTCCATAACTGTGATTGCAAAAATCAGAATATTTTAAATATGAAACAAGCTTCTTTTTAAAAATATTAAAAAGAATGTGTTAATTCTCCTAAATTTAACCATTCATTTACAATTCATAAAAAATTAATATGATAATATTCTAATGTTAATTACTTTCGATGATATTTACAATCGGATACATTTACATAAAATCTTCCGGGATGATGAAAAAATTTGGGTTTATAATTGTATTGCTCGTAGTTAGCAGCGGGTTACTTTATGCACAGGCACGACGGATAATTAATATTCCGAATATTAATGGTTACCAAACACTGAAGTGCGATTTGCATATGCACACCGTATTTTCTGATGGTACTGTTTGGCCAACCGTTCGTATAGAAGAGGCCTGGAACGAAGGTTTGGATGCCATTTCAATTACTGATCATATCGAATATCGTCCGCATTCGATTGATGTGGTGGCCGATCACAACCGTTCGTATGATTTGGCAAAACCATTGGCCGATCAATCAGAAATTTTGCTGATTAAAGGAGCAGAGATTACACGCAGTATGCCGCCGGGACACTTAAATGCATTGTTTATAAAAAATGCCAATTTACTGGAACTGGATGATGTGCAGGACGCTGTAAAAGAGGCACGCGACCAGGGAGCATTTCTTATGTGGAATCACCCGTGCTGGGATGCACAGCAACCCGATTCGGTATTGTGGTGGGACGAACATTCCTATTTTTTCGAAAATGATATGTTACATGGAATTGAGGTATATAACTGGGAGTTTTGCCCGGAAGCCCTGGCATGGGCGAACGAAAAGAAACTAACCATGCTGGGAAATTCCGATGTGCACGGGCCAATGGATGTTAACGACGGACACCGGCCACTAACACTGGTTTTTGCCAAAAGCCGCACTATTGGTGGAATTAAAGAAGCTTTGTTCGACGGACGAACTGCTGTTTATTTTGACAATACCATTGTCGGCCGTTCTGAATACCTGGAACCGCTTTTTTTCGGGTCGTTAAAATACGATACCAAGCCGATAAAACTTAGAAACAAAGAATCGAGAGTGGTAAAAATCTCCAATAATTCGGATGTAGATTACGAACTGGAGCTGGTTCAGCCCGGTGTGGGTTTCGATGCTCCGGAAACGATTACATTGAAAGCGCATCATGTTTCGGCACTGAGTTTAAGCGGCAATTCGGATGAGGTGGCAAATGCCAACAACCTGGATGTTTATTACCGGGTAAATAATATGCTTACCGGAGTTGATGATCCGCTTGTGGTAACATTCACTTTCCGAAACAATTAGCCAAATGCTTTGTTACGATGCTTTAGTTTTTCTATTTGAATATAATGTCAGCAAGAGCAAAAAAAGAAGCACCATTAGTAAAGCAGGTAATAACCAATAACGAAGAGATATCGCCCGGAGTGCATGTGATATCTTTTAAACGGAATTCGGATTTTTTGCCCGGGCAAGTGGTAAAAATCGGAGT
>NZ_JBFHGM010000123.1:0-13967 GCF_041583095.1 Draconibacterium sp. | reverse complement strand
TTTTATCAGATACCGGCAGAAGCACACGAATACCCGTTGGTAATGTGGCATGGCATTGGTCAGTTCTCAAAAACCTTTGAAACTACACCAGATGGCAGAGAAGGATTTCAGAACCTGTTTTTGCGCAAAAAGTATAGCGTGTATTTATTAGATCAGCCACGCAGGGGAAATGCAGCCCGAAGTATGGCTGAAGGTACAATCACTCCAACTCCGGATGAACAGTTTTGGTTTAATACTTTTCGTGTAGGAGAGTGGCCCAACTTTTTCCCCGGAGTTCAGTTCGCTCAGGATGAAGAAACACTCAATCAGTATTTCAGACAAATGGTTCCCAATATCGGACCAATCGATTATGATGTGAATGTAAGTGCTGTTTCTGCACTGTTTGATAAGATTGGTGATGGTATTTTGCTTACTCACTCGCATTCAGGTGGTATGGGATGGTTGACTGCCATTAAAAATCAGAATATAAAAGCAGTTGTCTCCTACGAACCCGGTAGCGGTTTTGTTTTTCCTGAAGGAGAGGTTCCTACTGCACTTGAAAGTTCTTCGGGATCGCTTGAACCGGTAAGTATTTCTATGGAAGATTTTATGAAGCTCACAGAGATACCCATCATCATCTACTATGGAGATTTTATTCCTGAAAGTCCTGACCCAAACCCAGGAACAGATGGTTGGCGTGTACGGCTTGAAATGGCCAGAATTTGGAGAGATACGGTAAACAAACATGGAGGTGATGTGACAGTTATTCATCTGCCGGAAATAGGAATTAAAGGTAACACACACTTCCCCTTTTCGGATTTAAATAATGTGGAAATAGCTGATCTGATGGAAGATTGGTTGATCGAAAAGGGACTTGATAAATAATACTGGTTAAAAAGAAAATGAAAACAGTAACATTAAACAACGGAGTCGAAATGCCAATCCTTGGATTTGGCGTATTTCAAATTGCAAATCAGGAAGAATGTGAAAATAGTGTTCTTAATGCTATCGAAACAGGTTACCGCCTGATTGATACAGCCTCTTCATATATGAATGAAATTGCAGTAGGAAATGCGATAAAAGAAAGTGGAGTTTTAAGGGAAGATATGTTTGTCACATCAAAATTATGGGTTCAGCATACCGGTTACGAAAACACAAAAATATCTTTCGAGAGTTCATTGAAAAAACTGCAACTTGATTATCTCGATCTCTACCTGATTCATCAACCTTATGGCGATGTTCATGGATCGTGGAGAGCCATGCAGGAACTCTATAAAGAAGGAAAAATTAGAGCCATTGGCGTGAGCAATTTTCAACCAGACCGAGTTATGGATATGATTACATTCAATGAAATTGCTCCGATGGTGAATCAGATTGAAACACATCCTTTCAATCAGCAAGTTGAAACACAGAAGTTCCTCACTGAGAACGGTGTTCAAATGCAATCGTGGGGGCCTTTCGCCGAAGGAAGGAACAATCTTTTTACTAATGAATTATTAGCTGAAATTGGTGCAACGTATAATAAATCTGTTGCCCAGGTAGTGCTTCGTTGGTTGATTCAAAGAGGTGTAGTTGCAATTCCAAAATCAGTACGTAAAGAAAGAATGGAAGAGAACTTCAACATTTTTGATTTTGAATTAAGTGCTGAAGACTTTGAACGTATCGCAGCGCTGGACATGAAAGCCAGCAGCTTTTTTGATCATCGAGATCCAGCAATGGTAACATGGATGGGAGAAAGAAAACTTGATTTATAATTAAGTTTAAACGATGAAACGAATAATCATAAATAAAATCCTGACAATAATGTTAGTAACTGCAAGCATCATTTCCTTCGGACAAAACGAGATTGAAAATCCTTTCGATCTTGTATATCAAGATGCAATAACTGAGAATAAATCAGGAGAAGTAAATATACATCCTGTTAGCTATGACCTAAACGGTCTTGAAATCGCTGCCAATGTTTACACACCCGCGAACTATGATCCTTCAAAAAGTTACCCTGCTATAGTTGTTGCGCACCCTAACGGAGGTGTAAAGGAGCAGGTTGCCGGATTGTATGCACAGCGTTTGGCAGAATCGGGTTACATTACCATTGCTGCTGATGCATCGTACCAGGGAGCAAGTGGTGGTGAACCGCGTAACGTGGATAAACCCGCTAACCGGATTAATGACATTCGCGGAATGGCAGATTATATTACACAATACAACGGAGTAGATGCTGAGCAGCTGGGTGTTCTGGGAGTATGTGGTGGCGGTGGTTATACGTTGGCTGCTGCACAAACTGATAAGCGGTTTAAAGCAGTGGCAACACTAAGCATGTTTAATTCAGGTGTTGTAAGAAAAAATGGTTTCAGGGACTCTCAGTTAGAAACGATTCAGGAACGGTTAAAACAAGCCTCTGATGCCCGTGCACAGGAAGCAGCAGGAGGTGAAGTACTCTATGCTGCCAACACTGTTGCAACCGATGAAGTGGCTGATAAAATGCCCTTTGATCTTTATCGTGAAGGACATTATTACTACCACAGAACACATGTTCATCCAAACTCTACTTTTCGATACACAATGAGCAGTTTACTCGATTTGATGGAATTTGATGCGACATCAAATATGGACTTAATAAATCAGCCATTGTTGATGATGGCCGGAAGCAAAGCGGATACCTATTATATGACCGAGGATGCTTTTGAAAAAGCTACCGGGACTGCAGAAAAGGAACTATACCTTATTCCGGGAGCAACGCATATTCAAACCTACTATGTTCCTGAATATGTAGAACAGGCAATAAGTAAACTCAAGGCGTTTTATAGAAAACATTTGTAAAAAAATTTAATCAGTAACAACAAACATTATGAAAACAAACATTATCGGACTATTTGTAATTCTTCTTTGTGCGCAATGGTCTTTCGCACAAAATACTGCAACAGAGAAGGAAATCATTCAGCTGTCTAAAGACAAGTGGCAATGGATGGCCGACAAAAACGTGGACAAGCTTGCTGAACTTTTCCATAACGATTCAAGGTTTATCCACATGAGTGGTACATGGGGAAAGACACGGGAACTTGAAATTATTAAAAGCGGAAGCATCTGGTATAAACAGGCTGATGTACACGATGTGGTGGTAAAGACATTTGACAACACTGCTATTGTTTGGAACCGCATTACTCTTGTCGCACATGTTCGCGGTAATGATGTATCGAATGAATTTACAGTTACTGAAGTCTATCAAAAACGAGATAACAACTGGAAATTGTTGGATCTGACATTCAGCAGTGTGCGCGATACACATACATTGGAACATTAATAAAAAGGAAATTACGAGTAGTAAACAAATAAAAATAAAAGAGATGAAAACAATAATTATTGGTTTAATTCTGATTATTATGAGTACACAATTTTCTCAAAGCCAACCGGGTGCAAACCGTACACCTCAAAACTTTACGGATAAGGAACAAGAAATAGTTCACCTATCGAAAGAGAAATGGCAGTGGATGTCGGATAAGAATGTCGATGAGTTAAGTAAACTCTTTCACCAAAAAGCTGAATTTGTTCACATGGGTGGGCACTGGGGAACCGAACAGGAACTTGGCATTATTAAAAGTGGTGGAATCTGGTACAAAAAGGCCGACATACACGAAGTGTCGGTGAATATCATTGATAATACTGCTATCCTTTTAAACCGAATTGATCTGCTGGCTGAGGTTGGCGGGAATGAAGTTAGCAATCCGTTTGAAGTTACCGAAGTGTATATAAAGCAAGATGGAATCTGGAAATTAGGTGTACTCTCTTTTACTCGTCTGATGACTCCTGGAGATCGTTAGTTATTTCATAAACCAACAGCTACAAACATAAATTTACAACTAAAATGAAAAATATAATGAAATCATTGTTTACGGGATTGTTAATCTTTGGTATAACACTTTCAATAAACGCTCAACAGAATTCAGGCCCTGAGGTTAAAACCAAATCAGGCATTGTAAGAGGTGTTACCGAAGGTGATGTTTCCAGTTTTAAGGGGATACCCTTTGCTGCCCCGCCTGTTGATGAGTTTCGCTGGCGTCCTCCACAGCCGGTAAAATCCTGGGATGGAGTTCGTGATGCTACTGAATTTGGCCCTACTTGCGCAGCAGTAGGTTGGGGTGCTGCTCCTGGAACCATCCAGCAGGGATCATCGGAAGATTGTCTGTACCTGAATGTGTGGACACCTTCCAGTTTCAAACAAGGAGCAAAATTACCTGTTATGTTATGGATTCATGGAGGTGGTTTTACAGGGGGTAGTGGTAATACAAACGGAGCTGGATTTGCCAAACAAGGCGTGATCCTTGTTTCAATGAATTATCGTTTGGGGCGTTTGGGACATTTTGCCTTCCCTGCATTGAGTGCCGAGCATCCGGAGGAAGGAAAAGGTAGTTATGCCTTCATGGATCAGATAGCCGCATTAAAGTGGGTTCAGAAAAATATTGAAGCTTTTGGTGGCGATCCGGATAATGTAACCATTTTCGGTTTTTCTGCCGGTGGTGTATCCGTACACTCACTTCTTACTATCCCAAATGCTAAAGGTCTTTTCCACAAAGCAATCGGTCATTCAAGCGGTGGACGTGATGGAGTTCTCACCGGAAGACCTATCAATAAAGAAAATGCTGATCCGCTTTACCCGGTTTCAGCTGAAACGATCGGAATAAATTTTGCCAAAATGCGTGGAATTGATGGCACAGATGCAGCTGCGCTTGCTAAGTTACGTGCCCTCCCTGTTGTTGATATTGTAGGCGGTGGTGAAACAGACGGACAGGGTGGACCACGCATTTATCCAGGCCCGATTCTCGATTATAAATTTGTAGTTGAAACAGCAGAAAGTGCATACAATGCAGGCAGACAGGCAAAAGTTCCGGTTATGATGGGGAATAACAGTGCCGAAATCGGCGGAGGTTTCGTTAATTCAAGCACAACAAAAGAAGAACTTTTCTCTCTGTTCGGTGATTTCGAGGCTGAGGCAAAAGCAGCCTATGATCCGGATGGAAACAAAGAATTCGCAGAAGTACAGGCACGGTTTAATACTGACTGGGTATGGGGAGAACCTGCTCGTTTTACAGCACGTGAATTTACAGCAATTGGCGAATCGGCCTACATTTTCCTGTTTGATTATGTGCCATCTTACATGGCACAAAGAGCACCTTACGGTCCCGGACATGGAACAGATATTTCTTTTGCATTCGATATTCTTGGGGAAGGAGGCGGTTTTGGGCCACCACCTACTCCTACAGCAGCGGACAAAGAGGTCGCAAGGGTAATGAATGCCTACTGGGTTAACTTTGCAAAAACAGGTAATCCGAATGGAAAGGATTTGCCAAACTGGCCTTTAAATAATTCCAAAACAAACCAGATCCTCGAATTCCAGCGTGATGGTTTACCAGTTGGTAAAACTGACCCTACAAAAGCACGACTGGATGTTGTTGAAAAGGCAATGAAAAAGAGAGCTGTTATTCAAACCAGAGGAGGTATCTAAAATTGTGTAACAAGAGAATTCGCAAAATTTAAGGATGGCATATTTCAAAGATTACATATTGAAAAAACTAATGATCTTCTCATTTGTATTTTTTCTTTCAAGTTTTCTATTTGCACAAACAGAGAAGGATAGCATCTCAAAAGTAAATAATTTTACTGCTGTTGTAACTGTTCAGAACAAAGGTATATCCACTATTCCAAACCTTACTTTAGGAAAACCTGCTGTTATATTTGATATGAAGTTGGGGCGAAAATTGAGCTTTGAACCACAATTCCGTTTTTCATTGGAAGATGGCAAACCATGGGCAATGGTTCTTTGGTGGAGATATTATGGATCTGTTAGCGAAAGATTTAAGATTACCTACCATGCTAATTATTCGCTTTCTTTTAAAACAATAGGTTTATACAATGCCGACGGTTCTGATCGTGAGGTGAACCGAACAAATAGATATTTGGTAGGAGCCTTGACACCCAATTATCAGCTAAATAAATACATTGGTTTAGGCGCATACCTTTTTTATGCACGTGGAATGGATCCATATATGATAAAAAATACCTATCTGGCTTCGTTCCAACCTACGATTTCAAACATCCCACTTTTTAAAAGTTTTGTCGCAAAGGTAAGACCGGAAATTTACTTGCTGAAAATGGGTGAAGACGGAGTTTTCTTTAGCACCCGATTCTTAATTAGTAATAAGAATAGTCCGTTTTCACTTTCAGGATTAATTACTCAACCAATAGACTCGAACATTCCTTCAGACTATGAATTCCTGTGGAATGTTGGCGTTAGCTATGCTTTTAATCAGAAATACAACAAAGCTCATTAGCTTGTGTTTCATAAAAAAATACGAAGACATGAAGAAAATAAATTTACGAATGTTTCTGATTCTGATAGTTGTAACGTGCTTTTATGAAAGTGTGCTTGCACAAAACAAAGAAGGTTCGAATATGACATTGACAGCAAAACAGCAGAGCATAGTTCCAATTGCTGCTCTAACAGCCCAGGGCGAGTTAGAACAATTAAAATCCGCATTATATGAAGGATTGGATGCTGGTCTTACCGTTAATCAAATCAAAGAGATTATGGTTCACACCTACGCCTATTGCGGATTCCCAAGGAGTATCCGTGGGTTGCAAACTTTTATTGAGGTTATGGAGGAGAGGGAGGCTAAAGGAATAAGTGATATCGAAGGAGTTGAGGCTTCAGACTTAAACGATGATCGTAGCAAATATGACCGAGGAAAAGCAAATCTGGAAACACTTATCGGGAGGTCTTTAGATGGACCACAAACCGGTTATGCTGCCTTTGCTCCGGTTATCGAAATATTTCTGAAGGAACATCTGTTTGCCGATATTTTCGACCGCGATGTTTTAACCTATGCAGAACGAGAACTGGTAACGGTTTCGGTGATTAGTGCAATTGGCAAAGCGGAACCAATGCTACGCAGTCATTTAACTATTTGTCTGAACGTGGGTTATACACCCGAGCAGTTATATGAATTTGTAGGTATTGTAAAAACTACAGCCGGTAAAAAAGAAGCCAAAGCTGCACAGGCAGTTTTGAATGAAGTGCTTGAAAATAGGTAGTAACAATGAAAATTTAAATCTTCAATTATGAAATACAGTGTAAAAATCAGTTTGCTTTTTCTTGTAATAGTAATGTCAAGTTGTAATATGGAGAAAAGTGCTAAAGATATGATGAGTCAAAGTGCTTCCGTTTTTCCAAAAGGAGAGAAAATCGACAGTCAGAATTTTGCCGGAACAGTGTGGTTGCAGATGATGGGTGCCAACGATAGTACATTGCATGCACGATTTGGTAATGTAACTTTTGAACCAAAAGCAAGAACCAACTGGCACTCGCACCCTGGAGGTCAGGTGCTTTTTATAACTGAAGGAAAGGGGTATTACCAGTCTTTAGGTCAGCCTGCACGTCTATTGAATAAAGGAGACGTAGTTGAGATTCCCAGAAATGTTGTTCATTGGCATGGAGCTGCTGCCGACAGCAAATTTGCGCATATTGCCATTAGTCTGAATTCTGATGAAGGGGGAGCGGTTTGGATCAGACCTGTTACAAACGAGGAATACGATCAGGCTACCAACTAATTGATTCCCGAATATATGCCTTAACATCCGCATCAGCTGACTATTCGTCGCACGTAATTGTTCTGATTAACCATCTGTTCTAAATTTATTAAACCAAAATCAATCCTTTAAATTAAAATATTATGAAAATCAATCCGATTAACCTATTGAAAGTGTTTTGTTTTGTGCTTGCCGGAACTACAAGTATTCAAGCCCAGGACTGGCCACAGTTTCTTGGTCCTGAAGGGAACAGTACTTCACCACAGAAAAATCTTCTTCGTGAGTGGCCTGAAAATGGTCCTGAAGTGTTATGGACGACTGATGTTAACGTCGGATATGGAGGACCGGTGGTAAAGGACGGGAAAGTCTATTTGCTCGACCGTGAAGATAAATTTGGCGATCATCTCAGATGTTTCGATCTGGAAACCGGTGAAGAGTTGTGGAAATTTAGCTACGAATCTCCGGGAGAGGTTGAATTTCCGGGTTCAAGAAGTGTTCCGGCTCTCGACGGTAATTATGTATATTCCTGTGGTCAAAACGGCGAATTATATTGCATCGATGTAAATACACAACAGCCAGTTTGGAAAAAGAATGTTTGGACCGACTTTGGAGGTGAACCCGCAAAAGTAGGGGAGGATCATTTTGCTGGTTTAGCGGGTGGCACGCATTTCCCAATGTGGGGAATTGCCCAATGTCCCTTAATCTTTGGTGATTTATTGATTGTAGCTTCGCAAACTCCAGAGGTTGGAGTTGTTGCATATAATAAAGAAAACGGCAATGTAGTATGGAAAACGCCTTCGCTGGGTACTTTAGGCTATGTCAGCCCCGCTATTGCAAAAATAGATGGCGAAGATCAGGTAGTGATGATTACTGCATCCAGTGGTGGTTTTGGTGGTGGTGAAGCTAAGCCAAGTAATGTGGTTGGTATTAATCCGCAAAATGGCGATACACTTTGGACCTATTCTAACTGGAGTTGCTGGATTCCTTCATCAAGTGCTTACGATGCAGGAGATAACAAAATACTGATTGTCGGAGGATACCGCGCAGGTGCATCTATGATCCAGATTGAAAAAAATGGGGACGAATACAAGGTTAATGAACTGTTTAAAACAGCAGAATTTGGCGAACACACCAAACCTCCGTTGTCGGTTAATGGCTACTACTATGCTCAATTTTCGAACAACGAAACACGAGACGGACTGGTTTGTATGGATGGTGAGGGGAACATTATGTGGAAAACAAAAAGAGACCCTGCTTTTAATAAAGGTAGTATGATAGTGGCAGACGGTCTTATTCTGGCAACTGATGGTGAAACCATGCTTTATTTGATTGAGCCTGATCCAAGCGGTTTCAAACCTTTGGCATCTGCAACCATTTTAAAAGAAAGTGGTATGACTGGAAATGAACGCGTAATTGGAATTGTCGGTACCAACCAAAACTGGGCACCGCTTGCACTTGCTGATGGAAAACTGCTGATAAAGGGACAGCGCCAGATGGTTTGTTTGAAGTTAATTGAATAAAATAGACTTAAAGATTTTGCCAGACATATATAGTTCTGTTTTAATTCCCAATGACTACTTCAAATTGGGTGGGGGCTACCTATTTGATTAATTATTTTGCGTTTAACGTAAAACTTATATGCCTGCATTAGGTTCATGTCGTTCATTAATCCCGAAATCTTTCAAGACTACATTTGTATTCATTATGTTTGAAATCTTATCTGGTTGACAGATGGAATTAAAGGAAGGAAGTCATCCCTTAAATTCCGACAAAGTTACTTCGCCGTCCGGAAAAGTCAATGGCGGCTGAAATTGCCCATATTTGCCAGCCGTCCTTTGGAGCTGTTCAGTTTTTATTTCGTTCACTTCATAAAAACTGACATAGCCCCTTGACTAGAATCCATCCGGCTAAATGGCATGCGCCAAAATTTAATGGCGTGCCAGTAGCCGAAACAAATCCGCAGGGCAGCGGTGGATTCAATGAGTAAATTTGATATTTATGAAACAGTTACTAATTTAATTGTACAACGTCTTGAAGCAGGTGTAATACCATGGCATATGCCTTGGAAAACGGCAAGTGCCATTCCTCGTAACCTGGTTTCTAAAAAGCCTTACCGGGGATTTAATTTCTGGTACTTGCTTAGCTTCGGTTTCGAAAGGCCTTATTTCCTTTCCTTCAAACAAGTAAAAGATCTTGGTGGAAAGATCAAAAAGGGATCTTCTTCATTTATGATTGTATTCTGGAAAATGGTGGAATACGAAAAAGATGACGAAACCAAAGAGATTCCGATGCTTCGTTATTATCGGGTATTTCACATTGACGATGTGGAAGGTATCGAACCTGACAAAATACCTGAGAATACTGCTCACGATCATGATTTCGATCCGATTGCTTCCTGTGAACAGCTTATCCAGTTCTGGTTTGATTCCCCGGTAATTAAATTAGATCAGAAAAAAGCCTGTTATATTCCTTCGTTAGATGAAGTACACATGCCAGGTGCAAGAACTTTCTTTCAGGATGAAGAGTTTTACTCTACGATTTTTCATGAATTGTGCCACTCTACAGGTCATCGTAAACGGTTAAATCGTCACGAAAGGTTTTCTAACCTGAATTTTGCAAGTAAAGATTACTCACAAGAGGAATTGGTTGCAGAAATGGGGGCTGCTTACCTCTGTGGAATTTGCGGCATCGAAAACGCTACAATTGATAACAGTGCTGCTTACATCCAAGGTTGGTTGAAGAAGCTAAAAAGCGATAAGAAGTTTATCGTTCTGGCTTCTGGACTAGCTCAAAAAGCTGTTGATTATATTCTGGATCATCAGGATTCGAATCAGATTCTTAAACCAACGCCAGTTTCGCGAAAAAAACAGAAACAGCCGGAAAAAACAATGTCCATTGCGATGTAGGCAACGGACATTGAAATGTTAATCCTCAAATTACTTTTTTCTTCTCACTAAGCTTTGTTTGAAGCATATCCATATCTTCTGAGATTTTCTGATCAAGAACTTTTGCATAAATCTGCGTCGTTTTTAACGAGCTGTGTCCAAGAATCTTGGAAACAGTTTCAATGGGAACACCATTAGCCAATGTAACAGAAGTCGCAAAAGTATGCCTGGCAATGTGCATTGTAATGTCCTTATTGATTCCACAGATGTCGCCAAGTTCCTTGAGATAACCGTTCATCTTTTGGTTAGATAAAACCGGAAGTAATTTTCCGCTATTTTCGTTCGTAGGGTACTCTGAATATTTATCCAATAACTGCTTTGCTTTGGGGAGCAGTGGAATCCGGCACCGAGTATCGGTCTTTGTTCTGTCGATAATAATCCAGTCCTTTTTGTCGATACCTTTATGCAGGTGATTCTTGTTTAATTTATGAATATCAGAATAGGAGAGACCTGTATAACATGCAAAAACGAAAATGTCGCGTACAATAGCTAATCTTTTAATCTGGATCTTTTTTTGTTCCAGGCGATCAAGTTCGTCTGACGTAAGAATTTCCCGATGAGTTGGTGCTAAGCCAACCTTGTATTTTTTATATGGATTTATTGAAATATGCTCCATAGAAATAGCCAGGTTGAGAACTCTTCTTAAATGTTTATGGTAGTTCCATGCCGTATTCTGATGCACTTTGTATTTTTGTTTAAGGTAAACATCAAAGGCATCAAGAAATCCAAATTTGATTGTCTGTACAGGATAATCGTTTTTCTTGTAACGATCCTTGATAAAAGTTGCCAATCTTTTTCTCGATGATTTATAATGTTTGTAGGTTTCTTTCGAATAACCACCGGTTTTAGCAAGCATACTTTCCAGGTAATAATCAAATACTTCCAGAACACCTGTCTTGTTATCTACCTCTAATAGGTAGTCCTTTATTGTACTTACAGAGAACTCTTCTCCGGATGATCTCAATTGATTGTAATAATCCTGGATCTCGGTTTTTAACTTGTCAAGTCTTTCATTGACAGTATACGCATTCGGCGCACGGTCTTTAACTCTTCCTTTTGCATCACTCCAATGTTTGGGTTGAATAAACAATCCGGTGGAAAGATCTACTCTTTTTGATTTAACCGTGAATCTAACATAGATGGGCAGTTGACCATCATCATTTAACCTCGATTTACGAGGATAAAAATGGATAATAACTCTCATAATTACCTCCTTTTAAATTGTTAATAAATGATTCCGGTTGATGCTTAAAACTACTGAATATTGGGCAAAATGAAAACAGTAAAAAGCACCAAAAAGAACCAAATAAAATGTTAAAAATCAAATAATTATAGAGTTTCGAGGGACCATGGATTTGTGAAATTTGCTATGGTCCCTCTGTGGTCCCTCCAAATAAGGCTATATATGGCCTCTTTTGGTATTTCACTAAAAAAGAAAAGCGCTTAAAATCAATGATTTAAGCGCTTTTGCTATTTTTTAATATCTAAAATGGTGCCCAGTAAAGGACTCGAACCTTCACATTCATAAGAATACTAGTCCCTGAAACTAGCGCGTCTACCAATTCCGCCAACTGGGCAAATCTGTTAAGAACATTCCAAAATCTGTGGCTTTTACTCCGTTTCGATTTTGGACGTGCAAATATATAAAAAATCCGCCTTCTTGTTTCTTTAAAAAGGCGGATTTAGCTGAAAACAATTATTTCTTACAACATTTTTATTTGGTTTTCTGCTGTAATCTTTTCGCAGTATTTACATTTTAAGGCAACCGGACTTGTGTTAATTACTTTAAACGAAGTAGTTATCTTTTCGTTGTTGGTAATACACTTTGGATTAAAACATTTTACAATTCCTGTAATTTTTTCCGGTATTTCAACAATTTTCTTTTCGGCCACCTCGTAATCTCTTATAATGTTGAGCTTGGCGTGTGGTGCGATCAGCGCTATTTTGTTGATTTCGTCGTTTTCAAAAAACTTATCCGATACCTTTATAATAGCTTTTGCGCCCAACTTACCGCTTTCAAGGTTGGTTCCGAAAGTGATCTGGTTTTTGATTGTGTCGAGTCCTAATATGGAAATTACCTCAAATAAACTTTTTGCCGGAATATGGTCGATCACTGTTCCGTCTTTAATGGCACTAACTTTTAATTTTAGCTTCTTTTTTGCATCATTCTTTTCCATGGCGGTATTATTTAAGGTTCATTACATGTGAGATGATGGCTTCGCGGGTAAACACACCGTTTAGCGCCTGTTCGAAATAGTAAGCTTTTTCGCTGCTGTCAACATCGGTGGCAATTTCGTTAACGCGTGGCAGCGGATGCAACACCCTTACATTTGGTTTGGTATTTTCCAGCATCGCTTTATTTAAAATGTAAACATCTTTCACTTTTTCGTACTCTATCGGGTCTGAAAAACGTTCCTTCTGAACGCGGGTCATGTAAATAATATCGGCTTCCGAAATTATATCTGTAAACTCTTCGTGTTCAAAATAACGAATACCTCTCTCTTCCAAATGGTGTTTATAGCCGCGTGGCATTTGCAGACTTTCGGGTGCAATGAAGTTAAAAATCGGATTCTCGAATTCGGACATTGCCTGCAAGAGCGAATGTACTGTTCTTCCAAATTTCAGGTCGCCAACCATAAACAGGTTCAGGTTATCGAGCGTTCCCTGTGTTTTTAAAATGGAATACATGTCGAGCAGGGTTTGAGTTGGGTGCTGGTTGGCACCGTCGCCTGCATTAATAATGGGCACACTCGAAACTTCGGCAGCATAACGTGCTGCACCTTCCAGCGGGTGACGCATAACAATAAGGTCGGCATAGTTGCTCACCATTTTAATAGTGTCGTGCAGTGTTTCTCCTTTTGTTGCACTCGAGCTGTCAGGATCGGCAAAACCAACAATTCGTCCCCCCAAACGATTAATGGCCGTTTCGAAACTTAAGCGTGTGCGTGTTGATGGCTCAAAAAAAAGGGAGGCAACAACTTTCCCTTTCAACAGTTCCTGGTTCGGATTTGCTTCAAAATCCGCAGCCAGTTCCATAATTCTCAGATATTCTTCTTTCGAGAAATCTGTGATTGAAATTAAATCCTTCTTCATTGCCTTAAATATTGAATTTGATAATGTGGTTGACTGAAAAAAAGAAGACCAACATTTCGGAAAAGAAAATGTTGGTCTTCGTTAATTGCTAAAAAAGTAGAACCTTTTTTATAGAAAAATACGATTGCTTTTAAAAATCGTCTGATGCAGCGATGGGAAAAAGAAACCTTCTCAAAGCGTTTTTTAGTGCCTCGCTCAAGAACGTTAAAGTGGAATATCACGCGTAGCATCATGGTTCAAAAATACAGTGTTAGTTAACGTTTGTCAAAAATAGTGTGACGTACTTATCAGCATTTTATTAACACATAGAAATGCTAATCCAGCCGTTTTATTTCTATCCCATATATCTCGTAAAACGATTGGAAAGCC